>JAVBSH010000004.1:0-84706 GCA_031547085.1 Bacteroidales bacterium | reverse complement strand
AATCTTTGAGATTGCTTCGCTACCGCTCGCAATGACGTGCTTTTTATTATCATTTCTTATTTATCAATTGGCGCTAAGAAAAATATAAATTTCAATTACTCGTCGCTGGCGCTATGTTTCACTTCAACATTTTTCATTGCGTGGGATTTCACCAATGCGTATTGCCTACGGTTACGTGTGATGTCGCAAGCCATATAGAGCGCCTGCCTGAACGAATCGGGTGAGGCTGTATCCTTACCCACAAGGTCGTATGCCGTCCCGTGTGCCGGTGATGTACGTACAATAGGTAATCCCAGCGTGTAGTTCACCCCGTTTTCGAAACACAAAGTTTTAAAAACAGTCATACCCTGATCGTGGTACATGGCCAACACCGCATCGAACTTACGATAATTATCTGAGCCAAAGAATCCGTCGGCTGCATAAGGACCAAAGGCCAGAATCCCCTCATTCTTGGCTTTCTCGATGGTGGGAATAATCGTGGTTTGTTCTTCCCGTCCAAGCAAGCCATTGTCGCCGGCATGCGGATTGAGCGAAAGCACGGCGATGCGCGGCCGATTGATATTGAAATCCTCCAACATTGTCTTGTTAAGTAGCCGCAATGCCGACATGATTTTTTCCGGTGTTACCAAGTTGGGAACTTCTGAAAGAGGGGCGTGTCCCGTAAGGATACCCAACCGGAGTATATCGCTTACCATCAGCATCAAAACTTCACCGCTACCAAAAGCAGCCTGCAAATATTCGGTGTGTCCCGGGAAATGGAAATGTTCCGATTGGATGTTGTGTTTATTGATAGGTGCTGTGACCAATGCATCGATCATTTCGTTTTTAAGTTCACCCACAGCAGCCTGCAAGCTGGCCAATGCAGCCTCGCCACCCTGAGGCGTCGACTTGCCGATTTCCACACGAACCTCATCGTTGAGGCAGTTCACCACATTGATCTTGTCGTCTTGCGCCTCCTCGGCCGAGCGAACCGAATGTGTATTCAGGTTAGCCAAGCTAAGCGCCTTGCGATAATAGGCGATCACCTTGGGCGAACTGTATATGACCGGGGTACAAAGTTCCAGTATACGTGTGTCATTCAGCGTTTTGAGGATTACCTCGCAACCGATGCCGTTGATATCACCATGTGTAATCCCGATGCGTAATTTTCTTCCTTCTTTCATTGGATTTATTTATAGAGACGCTAATGTCCCGCTTATGATCAATAATTTTTCAAAAATTCGAATAATAACCTAACCCCGACGCCTGTTCCTCCTTTAACGCGATAGCTGTCGGTTGCCTTGAGGAATGCCGGGCCTGCAATGTCCAGATGGATGTAAGGGTAGGCGGTAAAATGTTCCAGAAACTTGCCGGCTGTGATCATTCCAGCATATTCTCCACCCACATTTTTGAGGTCGGCGATGTCTGATTTGAGACATTCAGCATATTCATCCCAGAAAGGGAATTCAGCAATCCGTTCATGAACAGCTTCACCGCAATCCTTAAGCCGCTCCATCACTTCGCGCGGCGCATTGCTCATGCCTGCCATGGCTTGTTCGCCAATGGCACGGTGTGCCGCACCAGTGAGTGTTGCTGCGTCAATCACTAATTCCGGATCATACCTTTTGGCGTAACTTAAAGCATCGGCCAATATAAGACGTCCTTCAGCGTCGGTATTCAATACTTCCACAGAAGTGCCATCGAACATGGTGATAATGTCGCCGGGCGAATATGCCTGGGCGCTGAGCCGGTTGTCGGTCGACGGAACCAGTCCGATTACATGCAATGGCAGATTTGCTTTGGTAATAGCGTAGAAAACAGCTGCAATTACAGCTCCTCCGGCCATATCGCATTTCATGTAATCCATGCTGTTGGGAGTCGGTTTCAGGCTGTGGCCTCCCGTGTCGTATGTGATGCCCTTGCCCACCAATACGATAGGATGTTTGTTCCGGGCATTAGCCGGATTCCATTCGAGAATAGAAAATGTAGGTTCTTCCACACTTCCCTGGTTGACAGCCAAAATGCCACCTAATTTCAAATCCTGTATTTCCGTTTTACGGAATACCTGCACTTTGAAACCAGCGTCTTTACCTAAAGTTTCTATTTCGTCAGCCAATTGAACCGGAGTCATAAAGTTAGCCGGTTCATTGACCAGATCACGAGCTTTGTATACAGCAGCCAACAGGTAATTCAACCCGTCAACATCGGATTGACTGACAGACGACTCTGCAATAACGATTTCGGCTAAAGAATGTTGCTTTTCCGCTTTGTTGCTAATGTATTTCAGGAATTGGTAATTACTCAGCGCCAATCCTTCGGCAAAAGCAATGGTCAGGCCGGGCTTTTCCACGGCGTCTGCGACGGTAATTATCCGCACTTTTTGCTGTGCCAGATGCTGGTGCAGCTTTGCGGCATTACGTCGCACGTTTTCCTTTTCCTTATTGTCTGTGTTTGTAAGATCAACAGGCTGGATGAATATTGTACGATCACCTTGGCTGATGGTGATCAATGCGATTTTTGCTTCTATTTGTGTCTGGATATGGCTTATTTCTTTGTCGGAAAGTCCGTAACGCCCGAAGTCGCTTGATGTGGTGGCTAGCAACACTATGTGCCCGCTTCCCGGGACATCCTTACGCACTGTTATTTGAATCATTATCTTATCAATTAAATGAAAAATCTTCCGGATTCATCCCCGCAAAGTTAAGAAAAGACATCCATCCGGCAAGGAAACAGCTTCTTAAAATTTATTTGAATCTCTTTTTCACCTCCCGGTACATGTAGGCAACCTTTTGCTTGGGATCGCCTTCACCAAGTGTTTCAATAGGCAGATATCCGCGGTAATCGGATGCGTCGATGATTTTCTTCAACTTGTCCAAGTCGGTTTTCACCGGTTGGTTGTTGATGTACATCTCTTCCTTCACCTGCCATGTGATGGCGTGCGATATGGTTTGGGCTATCTCGGCGAATGGATCATTACCACGGTAACAGCCAATGTCCAGCATCAAGCCTACCCAATCTGATCCGATCATTTTCAGGATTCTCTGTACCTGGTCGGCAGTTTTCAAAAAGTCGTTGTGATTTTGCAAAGCCAACATGACACCGTGCCTGCGGGCGTGTTCGGCGCACTCGCGTACATCTACCGCCAGCCATTCGGCCGTTTGTTCCCACGTGTATCCTTCCGGAGCGCCCTTCCCGGCAAAGATCCGCAATGTTTGTGCCCCAAGTTTAGATGCTACTTCAATCCATTCTTTCACATGCTTTTTCTCCGTTTCGCGTTTCCCAGCATCAGTGTAAGTAAAATCGTTACGTACACCGGTTCCGCATATTTCAAGCCCCATCCGGAAAGCATGCCGCTTGACGTGGTAAATATATTCGTCTGTCGGGACAGCAGGATAACCCGGAAAGTAATACCCGGTGAGATCGACTCCTTCAAATCCTGTTTGTGCAGCAAAATCAAGCATGTCGTCAATAGTCATCTCGCCTGCAAGCAGCGGTTTGTTGAACGAGTATGCATTGAGCGATATTTTTACCTTGGATGGCAAGGATGCTTTGTCTGTTGCATGAGCAAATATCTCACCGGATGGTAACATGACAACAGATGTGCCCGCTGCAACTAGCCGGACAAAATGACGGCGTTTCATAAATCGCTTTTTATTTGATGTTTAAAACCTGAAATCATACAAAGATATTGATTTTGATAGAGAAATGAAAACGTTCTTTTAGCTTGTCTTGTTTCGATCACAGGTGAATTAATTTAATTTATTTATAATCAGTGATTTGAATTTCATTTTGATATTAGATTGTGAAGCACAAAATCTAGGCATAGTAAAAAGTTATCAACAAAAGTGGTAAAAAGTGTCAAAAAGTGGTAGATATTTTATAATTTTACGCCGAATTGTTTCTGAATGTAATGATAATATTTACAGGTGAATATGATTGCAAAGTGGACGTCAAAGGGCGTATCATGTTGCCTGCCGCCTTCCGCAAGCAGATGGGAGAGGTGGATGTGTACAGGTTTGTCATTAAAAAAGACCTGTATGAGCAATGCCTGGAGTTGTATACCAACGAAGAATGGGAAAGACAAAACGATATCATTATGAAAACGATCAAGCCATATCATCCGGAACATCGGCAGTTTCTCCGTGACTTTAGAATGGGAGCGGTTGAAGTGGAATGCGACCCAACAGGAAGGATATTGATTCCGGGACGATTGCTCAAGCAGGCGGGTATCGGAAACGAGACCGTATTGTCGGGTAACATCGGTAAAATAGAAATCTGGTCGCCTGTGCTGTACAATAACAGTGGTGGCGATGTCGCTGCCAAACGCGATCGTGCGGAACGTATCATGGGCGATGCAAATTATTATCCTGACGGCTTATGACCTATCATATTCCAGCATTGTTGAACGAGAGTATTGAGGGATTGAATATCCGTCCCGACGGGATATACGTGGATGTGACTTTTGGCGGGGGTGGACATTCGCGGGCAATACTGGAACGGCTCACTACCGGACGCCTAATTGCTTTGGATCAGGACTGTGATGCATTGCCCAATGCACCTGGTGACCAACGATTCATCATTGAGCAAGGGAATTTCCGTTTTTTGCGGAATTACCTCATCCATCACGGTTACCGGAAAGTCGATGGTATATTGGCAGATTTGGGCGTGTCGTCACATCATTTTGATGAAGCTAGCCGCGGGTTTACTTTCCAGCATGATGCTCCGCTTGATATGCGTATGAATACGGCAGGACAGCGGACGGCAAAAGAGGTGGTCAATCAATATCCGGAGGATAGGTTGCGGGAAATTTTTGCGCAATTTGGCGAAGTCCCTAATGCGCACCGGCTTGCACGGCAAATTGTCTCTTCCCGTCAGGGAGGAGCTATTGAACGTAACGAGCAGTTGATCGAAGCTATCAATCAGTGTATCCCGCGTGGCGCTGAGAATAAGTATCTGGCAAAGGTATTCCAGGCGTTGCGGATCGAAGTAAACGGCGAACTAGAGAGCCTCAGGGCATTGTTGTCACAAAGTGTAGACCTGCTATCCAAGGGCGGTCGGTTGGTTATCATCACATATCATTCGCTGGAAGACCGGTTGGTAAAGAATTTCTTTAAAAACGGCTTGTTCGAAGGTAACGCGGAAAAAGACATCTATGGCAATTCGGTTGTACCGTTCTGCCAGGTGAATAATAAGGTAATTGTGCCGTCGGACGAGGAAATAGTAGCCAACAGCCGCGCTCGAAGTGCGAAATTGAGGATAGGAGAAAGGATCAGCCCCTAAATCCCCAAAGGGGACTTGCGCAAAGCGCGGTTTACCGTAACTCCCCTTTGGGGTCGGGGGCCTCAATCAAAAAAGAAAATGAGTAAAAAGAAAAATATAGAATTTGTCGATAGCAAGAAAGAAAGTGATGAACTCAGGGTTCGTTCCATCAGGGACATCCTTAACGGATCGTTGCTTACCCGCGGTATTATCCTGAAAAATGTAGGATTTATTGTCTGGTTGACATTTCTGGGAATCGTGTATATCGGCAATAGTTATCATGCCGAGAAGGTTGCCCGCAAAATCAATAGTTTGCAACGCGAGGTGAAAGATTTACGTGCCGAGTCGATCACCACCGCAGCAGATTTAATGTATATCAGCCGGCAATCTGTGGTGGAACGAATGGTGAAAAATAACCAGTTAGGTCTGGAAGAATCAGTAGAGCCACCATATAAAGTTGGAAAGTGAATCAATTTTTGATTTTTGATTGATAATCGAAAATTGACAATCAAAAATCAAAAACTTAAAATCAAAAATGACGGGTGTCGGTCAAGAAAGACATATTATTCCGGGTAGGTATCATCTACTTTGCCGTGTTGGCAGTGTCTATTGCCATTATTGGCAAAACTGTCTATACGCAAGTGGCCGAGGGCGCCGATTTGAAAAAGGAAATGAATAAAATCAGCCTGAAAGATATTATTATTGAACCAAACCGTGGTGATATCTTAGCGACGGATGGTAAAATATTAGCAACATCGCTTCCTTCGTACGAAATTCGAATGGATACACGGGCTGCAGGACTGACAGATGAACTCTTCAATAAAGGGATCGATTCGCTTTCATTTTGTTTTGCGAAATTATTGGGTAAAAAATCTGCTGCAACATACAAGCAGGAAATCACAAATGCACGGAAAAAGAGAAATCGTTATTTCCTGATTGATAGAAAAATAGATTTTAATGATCTAAAAACGATTAAGAAATTTCCGATATTCAGGTTGGGTCCAAACAAGGGTGGACTGATTACCGAACAGGAAAATATCCGTAAGCGTCCCAATGGAGGGTTGGCTGAACGTACCATCGGTTACCTGACCAAAGATCCCAACGGAAATTTTCCCGGTTTGGAAGGGGCTTTCGACACTTACCTGCGTGGTGAGCGCGGGGTAGGCGTGATGCAGAAACTGTCGGGCGGAGCAATGATGCCGGTTGGCGGGGTTAACTCAGCCGAGCCTAAGGATGGTGGCGACGTAGTGTCGACCATTGACATTAATATACAGGATGTGGCTGAAACAAGCCTGCGCAAACGTTTGGAATATCATAACGCACACCATGGAACGGCTGTGGTGATGGAAGTGGCTACCGGCGAGATAAAAGCCATTGTCAACCTTGGCAAAGACGGGTCGGGAGCTTACCGTGAGTTATATAATTATGCGCTGGCCGAGTCTATAGAACCGGGGTCGACCTTTAAACTGATGTCGTACATGGCGGCGCTCGAAGACGGGAAGTTACAACCTACCGACTCGATTGACAATGGACAATCCGGTGAAGTGCGTTATTATGGCAAGAGGGTTCATGATGATGGGCGCCGCGAAACCATGGGGTGGCTTACGGTTGAAAAGGCTTTTGCATATTCATCCAACATCAGCGTCACCAAGTTCATCGACAAGCATTATAAGGGTAAGGAAAAGCAATTTATCGACCGGTTGTATAGCATGAACGTGAATCAGAAGTTGGGTCTGGAATTAAGTGGCGAAGGCGAACCGGACATTAAATATCCCAGTAACAAATACTGGTCGGGATTGTCACTTACGCAAATGGCTTACGGATACGAAGTCCGGTTAGCACCGATCCATGTGTTGACTTTTTACAATGCGGTAGCTAACGATGGTAAGATGGTGAAGCCGAGATTCGTTAAAAAGCTTACCCGCCATGGATCGACAGAACAGAACTTTGATGTAGAGGTAATTAAATCGTCGATTGCTTCGGCTGCAACCATCCGCAAGGTAAAAAAAATGATGGAGGCAGTGGTGGAATACGGCACGGGCAAGCGCATCAAAACCGACCTGTACAAGATTGCAGGAAAATCGGGCACGGCGCAGGTGGCCAACGATAAATACGGATACAAGGGTAACCTGAAATATTATGCTTCGTTTGCGGGGTATTTCCCAGCCGATCGGCCTAAGTATTCGTGCATTGTGAGCATATATGCACCCACCGTCAATGGATATACCGGGGGAGCTGTGTCCGCCCCTGTGTTTCGTGAAATAGCCAATAAGGTATATGCCGCCGACCCAGATATGCGTGAAACGTTGAAGCCGGAGAAGCGCGGTACAATGGCTGATGTCCCTTATTCAAAATCAGGCTATTCCGGAGATCTGAATTATGTACTCAAGGAGTTGGATATTCCTGTAAAGAAGGAAGACGACAAAACGAATTGGGTAACGGCCAGCAGCAGTGACGCACAAGTGGAATTGAAAAAGCGGACGATCGATAAAAGCCTCGTCCCCAACGTGGTGGATATGGGTTTGAAGGATGCGCTTTACTTGCTTGAAGAACGCGGATTGCGTGTTTCTGTCCGTGGACGCGGGCGAGTGGTTTCACAGTCGATAACGGCTGGTAGTAAAGTGTCGCCGAACGGAAGTATTACTTTGGAAATGAGTCAATAGTAATTGGATAGGTTGTTGATGTGGTTGATTGTTAAAAATTAATGTCTTGAAAACGCTTGCAGATATAGTTTGGAAAATTCCGGTAGTGTCCATTACCGGTGACCTGAACATTCCGATTCTTTCCGTAAGTTTCGACTCGCGGAAAGTTGAACCCGGAACTTTGTTTGTGGCTATGCGCGGTACTGTGAATGACGGGCACAAATACATCCCTGATGTGATACGGAAGGGTGTATCGGCAATTGTATGCGAAGAAGTACCCGTATCCATACGTCAGGACATTACTTATATTATTACCAGTGACTCGGCATTGGCCTTGGGTTTGATCTGTACGGAATTCTACGATCGCCCGTCACAGAAACTGACATTAGTCGGCGTGACGGGAACCAACGGAAAGACCACCACCGCAACTCTTTTGTACCGGCTATTTAGGAAATTGGGTTATAAGGCGGGGTTGGTGTCGACGGTAGCCTATTATGTGAACGACCAGCGGAGCGAGGCTTCTCATACTACTCCCGACCCGGTGCAGCTTAATGAACTGATGGAGCAGATGGTGCAAGAGGGTTGTGAATATTGTTTTATGGAAGTAAGTTCGCATTCGGTAGTTCAACAGCGGATTGCCGGACTGCATTTTGCCGGCGGTATCTTTACCAACCTAACACACGACCATCTGGATTTCCATAAGACATTTGCCGAATACCTGAAAGCGAAGAAACAGTTTTTCGACCATCTGCCCGACACCGCTTTTGCATTGGTCAACAAAGACGACCGCAACGGAATGGTGATGGTGCAGAATACCAAGGCCAATATCCAAACCTATGCCCTGAAAAGCATGGCCGACTTCCGCTGTCGGATTGTGGAACATGATTTTGCCGGGATGCAACTCCTGTTGGACGGGCATGAGGTCTGGATGCGTTTTATAGGGGAATTCAATGCGTATAATCTTCTGGCGGTATACGCTGCGGCAGTCCTTCTGGGACAACAACCGGAAGAGGTGCTCACAGCAATGAGTACTTTGCAGTCGGTGGATGGCCGCTTCGAGTTTATCCGTTCCGACAATAATGTCACAGCAGTGGTGGATTATGCGCACACACCGGATGCGCTCGATAATGTACTGAAAGCCATACATGACATTTTGCCGTCGTCGGCATCACAAATCATTACAGTAGTAGGTTGCGGTGGCGACCGTGATAAGACTAAACGTCCCGAAATGGCCAAGATCGCTGCTGACGGTAGTTCGCGTGTGATTCTTACATCCGATAATCCGCGCAGTGAAGAACCCGAAGCCATCATCAACGATATGCTTGCAGGATTGAATGCCGAAGAACATCGTAGGACAATTACCATCACTGATCGTCGTGAAGCGATCCGTACAGCATGTATGATGGCCGCACCCGGCGATGTGATATTGGTAGCCGGTAAAGGTCACGAAACGTACCAAATCGTGAAAGGTGTCAAGTCGCATTTTGATGATAGAGAGATAGTGAGGGAAGCGTTTCAATTGAAAATTGGAGTGGAATGAAAGATAATTTGGCAAGTATTGTAAAGACGATAAAAACTGAAAACCGAAATGGATAATAGTCAACATATAAAATTGTATCATCAATTAATTCTCAATTGGCTTCGCCGAGCTAAAGGTTCTCAATTCTCAATTAATTAGATCATGCTTTATTACCTTTTCACATATTTAGACCGACAGTTTGATTTTCCCGGAGCCGGGGTATTTCATTACATTTCGTTCCGGTCAGCTGCCGCCGTGATTACCTCTTTACTGATCGCGTTGTTTTTCGGTAAGCGGATTATCCTTTTCCTGAGGCGGAAGCAAGTAGGAGAATCGGTGCGAGACCTTGGCCTAGAAGGACAGATGAGTAAACAAGGCACTCCTACCATGGGCGGTATTATTATCCTGTTATCGCTGTTAATTCCTGTATTGCTTTTCGGCGATCTTCGCAATGTGTATCTCATCCTTATGATTATTACCACGATATGGCTCGGGCTGATCGGATTTTTAGATGATTATATTAAAGTTTTCAAGAAAGATAAGAAAGGATTGCATGGTAGATTTAAAGTTTTGGGACAGATCAGTTTAGGGTTGATAGTGGGACTTACGTTCTACTTTTCGGATGACATTGTGGTTCGCGAACAGGTTCCTGTAGCGCAGCCTACTATTATTCAATCGGCAGAAATATCTGCGCCTGCAAAGAAATACGAGATGAAAGACATGAAAACCACTACTACGACTATCCCGTTTGTGAAGGAAAATGAGTTCGATTATGCGTGGTTGGTTGGATGGATGGGCGAAAAAGCGAAAGACTGGATGTGGGTGGTCATGGTGTTGGTGATCATTTTCATTGTGACAGCAGTGTCGAATGGCGCCAATATTACCGACGGGTTAGATGGATTGGCGGCGGGAACCTCATCTATCATCGGTGTGGCGCTGGGGATACTGGCGTACCTTTCGAGCAACATAATCTATGCTGATTATTTGAATATCATGTATATTCCATATACTGAGGAGTTGGTTATCTTTATCAGTGCATTCATAGGGGCGACAGTGGGATTCCTGTGGTACAATACTTATCCTGCACAGGTTTTCATGGGTGATACAGGTAGTCTTGCCATTGGCGGAATCATTGGAGTATTTGCCATCCTTATCCGCAAGGAACTACTGATTCCGGTTCTGTGCGGAATTTTCCTTGCCGAAAATATTTCGGTGATGATACAGGTAAGCTATTTCAAATATACCAAGAAAAAATATGGCGAGGGGAGACGTGTTTTTCTAATGTCGCCATTGCACCATCATTACCAGAAGAAAGGTTATCCCGAACCGAAGATCGTGACGCGATTCTGGATCATCGGGATCATACTGGCAGTGGTAGCTGTGGTAACATTGAAGATGAGGTAGGTTGATATAATTGAATATTGAACAAAAAGACACATTAGTAGGATGGAAAATAATCGTATAGTGATACTCGGGGCAGGTGAAAGTGGCGCAGGTGCTGCCGCATTGGCAACCAAGCAGGGATTCGAAGTGTTTGTGTCGGATGCAGGTGTGATTAAACCTGAACACAAGCAGTTGATGGACAAATATAATATATTGTACGAAGAAGGTCACCACACGATGGAAATGATCCTTTCGGCAAACGAGGTTATCAAAAGTCCCGGAATACCCGACTCTGCTTCTGTTATCCAATCCATACTCGATGCCGGAATACCTGTCATTTCCGAGATTGAATTTGCTTCGCGCTATACACATGCAAGGAAAATATGTATTACCGGGAGCAATGGCAAGACCACCACTACTTCGCTGATTTATTACATGATGCAACAAGCAGGTATGAATGTGGGCATGGCGGGTAATGTAGGTAAAAGCTTTGCTTTACAAGTGGCCGAAGAAAGCTACGATTACTATGTGGTCGAACTGAGTAGTTTTCAACTGGAAGGAATGTTCCGGTTTAAAGCTGATATTGCGATCCTGCTGAATATTACTCCCGACCATCTTGACCGGTACGATTATAATTTCCAGAAATATGTCGATGCCAAGATGCGCATCCTGCAAAACATGACCAAGGAAGAGTATTTCATCTTCTGCTCGGATGATGAGATCACTATCCGCGAGTTGGAGAATATCGTGCTTGCAGCGCGGGCATTGCCATTTTCGACCGAAGAAAAACATTCGCCCGGCGCTTACCTCGAAAACGGATTTTTCAATATTGACTTTAACGATCATTTTTCCATGCCGGTAGGTGATCTTTCACTCAAAGGGCGTCACAATATCTATAATTCGATGGCTGCCGGTGTTGCCGGGCGTGTACTGGAAATCCGCAAAGATTTTATCCGCACGGCATTGTCGACTTTTCCCGGGGTGGAACACCGTCTGGAACGGGTGTTGAAAATACGGGACGTGGAATATATAAACGATTCGAAAGCCACTAATGTCAATTCGGCATGGTATGCATTGGAAAGTATGAAAACGCCGGTGGTGTGGATTGCCGGAGGAACAGATAAGGGCAATGATTACAGCCTGTTGCTTGATCTGGTAAGAGAGAAGGTTTGCGGGTTGATTTGCCTCGGCAAGGACAACAGCAAGCTTATTAAAAGTTTTGGTGAAATAGTTCCGCAATATATTGAAGTACAGTCGATGGACGATGCCGTGAAAGCGGCGTACAAAATGTCGAAACCTGGCGATACTGTATTGCTTTCGCCGGCATGTGCAAGCTTCGATTTATTCAATAATTACGAGGATCGTGGACGGCAATTTAAAGAATATGTAAGGGAGTTGTGAATAATTGAGGATGGAAAATTGAGAATTGGTTTAATTTGTTGAATCATTGAATTTCTTTAAAAAATATTTCAAAGGTGACCCAAGCATTTGGGCAATCATTGTAGGCCTCAGCGTTTTTTCGTTGCTGGCGGTCTACAGTTCTACCGGAACGTTGGCTTATCGCTGGAGAGGGGACAATACTGCATTTTATGTCATCCGCCACTCTGGTTTCCTGATAGCCGGCTTGATGGTGACTTTTGTTCTACATATGTTTCCTTACAAATATTATGCACGCATTTCGCAGTGGCTATTGGTGATTGTTGTACCGTTGTTGCTGATCACATTATTGTTTGGTGTCGACGAAAATGATGCGACCCGTCGTCTCTCCATACTTGGGCTGACCTTCCAAACTTCCGATCTGGCTAAAATGGCATTGATCATGTTCCTTGCCCAACGGTTAGCATCTAAACAAGGGCAGATACTTGATTTCAAGAAAACACTTTTACCGATGTTCTTCATCATCGGGCTGATATGTGTACTGATACTTCCGGCCAACTTCAGTACCGCCGCCCTGTTGTTCCTTGTTTGCGTGGCGTTGTTGTTTGTCGGGCGTGTGTCTTTAAAACAATTGTCGGGATTATGCGCCATCACAGCTGTAGCTGGGGTATTGTTGATAGGTGGTTTGTATGGCCTGCAAAAGGCGGGAATGAATAACGTAATTACGCAACGCGCCGAAACATGGGTTAACCGTTTTGATCGTTTTTTTTCGGATAAGCCGGAAGACGATAATCTGGGCGAAAATTTCCAGGCAAGGCAAGCCAAAATTGCCGTCGGGACTGGTGGTTTCTTCGGCAATGGGCCAGGAAACAGCGTGCAGCGAAACTTCCTGCCGCACCCGTATTCTGATTTTATCTTTGCTATTATCATTGAAGAATGGGGGATACTGGGTGGAATGGTGGTACTTTTCCTTTATCTTAACTTGTTGTATCGAACTATGTTGATTGTAAGGAAATGTGATAAGACCTTTCCGGCTTTCCTGGCTACCGGGTTGGCGCTTAGTGTGGTATTCCAGGCATTGATCAACATGTCCGTCGCTGTGGGTTTGATTCCTGTTACGGGACAACCATTGCCGCTGATCAGCATGGGTGGAACTTCCATCTTGTTTACAGGTGCTGCCTTTGGAATTATTTTAAGCATCAGCCGGGAAGTAATAAAACAGGAGGAAATGCAATCCCGGCCGGAAACAGTGGGACAGCCTGTTGAACGGGAGCCTGATCCTGAGTCTGAACCAGCTCCACAAACCACGTAATGAATTATCCAAAGCGAATTAAAGATGTCAGATAAGAAGAAAATGAAGAATCCGAAACATCGTCACCGCATTATTGTGAGCGGAGGGGGCACAGGCGGACATATTTTCCCAGCCATCGCCATTGCCAATGCATTGTCGGAAAAAGATCCGGCAGCCAAAATACTTTTTGTGGGTGCCGAAGGACGTATGGAAATGGAAAAAGTCCCTGCTGCCGGGTATCGGATTGTCGGTTTGCCGGTCCGTGGTTTCGACCGTAAACATCTTTTCCGGAATTTCGCCGTGATCTATCGTCTTATCAAAAGCCTTTTCATTGCACGCGAAATCATCAAAAGGTTTCATCCCGATGTGGTGGTTGGTGTGGGTGGCTACGCAAGCGGTCCGGTTTTACGTGCCGCATCGCGGAAGAAGATACCGATGGTTATTCAGGAACAAAACTCGTATGCAGGGGTAACCAACAAGTTGTTGGCGCGGAAAGCAGATCAGATTTGTGTTGCCTACGACGGTATGGAACATTTTTTTCCGGAAAAGAAAATTATTCTTACTGGTAATCCCGTACGTCAGGAATTAGAGAATTGCTACTTGCGACATGATCAAAGCCTGTCGTTCTTCGATCTGGATAGCAACAAACAAACCATATTGGTGCTTGGCGGAAGCCTTGGCGCCCGAACCATTAACCAAAGCGTCGAACGTTACTTAGACAATTTTCCTGCCCACTTGCAACTGATTTGGCAAACCGGCGGAGGATATTATGAAAAGGCAAACCAGGAAGTCCAGAAAAAGTGTTTGAATCATGTAAAAGTCTATCCGTTCATTCACCGGATGGACATGGCCTTTGCTGCTGCCGACCTTGTTGTTTCGCGGGCAGGAGCAGGCACCATTTCGGAACTGAGTATTGTCGGGAAGCCGTGTATCCTTGTTCCTTCGCCCAATGTAGCTGAGGATCATCAAACCAAGAATGCCATGGCATTGGTGGAGAAAAAAGCGGCCATCATGATCCGAGACGACGAAGCGGTTGACAAATTGATGCCGGCAGCCATTGCAACAGTTCAAAACCATGAGGTACTCGAACCGCTTGCCGACAATATTAAAATGTTGGCCAAGTTCCATGCAGCCGAGACCATTGCTGATATAGTAATTCTATTAATGGAAAATAAAGCAAGATGATGATAGGCGAAAACATACTTGACCTGAGCAAGCGTATCAACGCTTTGGCGGAAATAGGGCTGACTTATGCCGACAATCCGTATGAGACCGAACGTTACGAAGAGTTGCGCAGTATCAGCAGGCAAATGATGGGCGAGGTGACCGGGCAATCGGTAAACGTCATTGAAGGCTTTTTCCTCAACGAGCGCGAATATAAGACTCCGCAGGTTGATGTCCGTGCAGTAGTGTTTGACGATCAAGATTGCTTGTTATTGGTTCGTGAAAAAGCCGACGGAATGTGGTCGTTACCAGGTGGTTGGGCTGATGTGGGATTTTCGCCATCGGAGGTGGCAGTGAAAGAAGTTTGCGAAGAAACCGGATTGACGGTGAAACCCGAAAAACTGATTGCGGTTTTCGATAAAAAGTGCCATCCACACCCGCCACACCTGCATTATGCATACAAGATATTCATTGGGTGTCAGTTGCTGGGCGGTGAGTTGCAAACAGCCTTTGACACTCTGGATGCAGGCTTTTTTGCAATAGATAACATACCTGTCCTTTCGGAAGAACGGGTTACCCCGGCACAAATCCGCCTGATGTTCGAATATCATCGTCATCCGGATAAACAGGCAATGTTTGATTGAATTAAATGATAAAGGCATGAAGAAAGAGCAAATTTCAGAATTATTTCATCGCTTTGAAAGTGCTTGCTATATCTATGGTGGGGTAGAATGTTGGAGTGCCAGGGAATTACAGGCTATTTTGGGGTATGCTGAATGGAGAAACTTCATAAAAGCAGTCAACAAAGCTAAGGAATCCTGTATAAGCGCAAGTGAAAAGGAGCTCGACCATTTTGTTGACGTCAACAAAATGGTCGAGCTTGGGTCAAGCGCTCAACGTCAGATAGATGACATTGCCTTAACTCGGTATGCATGTTATCTGATTGCCCAAAATGGCGATCCTTCAAAACCGGAAATTGCTTTTGCTCAGACCTATTTTGCAGTACAAACCCGGAAACAAGAATTGATTGAACAACGATTACTTGATATTGCCCGTGTAACTGCAAGAGAAAAACTTTCAAAATCGGAAAAGAAATTATCCGGGATTATTTATGAACGTGGTGTTGATGATAAGGGATTTGCTATTATCCGTTCTGAAGGAGATAGGGCTTTGTTTGGGGGACTTAGCACTAAAGAGATGAAGAAAAAAATGTCAGTTCCCGAACAACGGCCTTTGGCAGATTTTTTGCCTACCCTGACCATCAAAGCCAAAGATTTTGCTACCGAACTTACCAGTCACAATGTGGTGGAGCACGACTTGCAAGGCGAAAAGCAAATATCTAATGAACACATCACCAACAATAGAGCTGTGCGAAAAATATTGTTGGAACGTGGGGTTAAGCCTGAAAGCTTACCACCTGCCGAAGATGTTAAAAAAGTACAGCGCCGTGTCGAAAGCGAGGGCAAAAAGGTACAATCAGCATCAAAAAAGATTCAGAAAAAGGGAGATTGAAAATGTTAAACCAAATACATCAGGTATATTTCATAGGTATCGGCGGCATAGGGATGAGCGCCCTGGCACGATATTTCAAAGCGAAAGGATGTGAAGTGTGCGGATACGACCGTACGGAATCAGAACTTACACGAAACCTTTGCGCCGAAGATATTCCCGTACATTATACCGACGATATTAATGCCATCCCGCTATCATATAAAGCTTTAAAGAACAGGGTGCTGGTGATTTACACCCCTGCCGTACCCGCTTCGCACAGTGAGATGCGCTGGTTTAAGAGACGGAATTATCTGATGATGAAACGTTCCGAAGCACTGGGGCTGATTTCGAAGAGTAAGAAGACCATCGCTGTGTCAGGAACGCATGGTAAGACGAGCGTTTCGACTATGATTGCACATCTGCTGACTTCCTCAGGAATCGGGTGTGACGCTTTCCTAGGCGGGATATCCAAAAATTACCGGACAAACCTGTTGTTGGCAAACAACAGCCGTTACATGGTGGCCGAAGCGGACGAATACGACCGTTCGTTCCTGCGGCTGCACCCCTACATTGCAGTGGTAACCGCCATGGATGCCGACCATCTCGACATATACGGCACACATGATGCGGTGAAAGAGGCGTTTGCTCAATTTGTGTCGCAAATAACACCTGGTGGAAGATTAGTGATCAAACACGGCCTGAATCTTGCAATACCCGATGCAGTACGTGCGTTTACCTATTCTTTGGACAACCGTGATGCTGATTACCGGGCTGAAAACATCTGGTTGGACAAAGGACGTTATCTGGTGACTATCCGCACACCTTACGGCACATTGACCGATGTTCCAATAGGTGTTCCCGGGTTGGTGAATGTAGAAAACAGTATAGCCGCAATTGCTGTGGCTTGTCTGGCCGGGGCCGATTTCGACCAGATAAAAGCAGGCATGGCCGGTTTCGAAGGAGTGCAGCGTCGGTTCGATTATCACGTCCGGACGGACGATTGGGTATATATCGACGATTATGCACATCATCCCGAGGAACTGCGGTTCACCATCGAGTCTGTTCGCAGCTTGTACCCGGGAAAATATATCACAGGAATCTTCCAACCGCACCTATACAGCCGCACACGCGATTTTGCCGACGGGTTTGCGAAAAGCCTCAGTTTGCTCGATTCCTTGGTTTTACTGGATATCTATCCGGCACGCGAAGAGCCGATTGAAGGTGTGACCTCAAAAATGATATTCGACAAGGTAACGAATGATGATAAGTGCCTGTGCACCAAAAATGAAGTTATCAACATCCTGAACAACAGGAAACCAGGCGTGTTCCTTACTTTAGGAGCCGGTGATATCGACACTTTAGTGAAGCCAATTGAGGAAATGTTGAAAAGTAAAATCCAAACACATCATCATTGATGATACTTTTGTAAGTTATGGTTTGATGAAGCGGTTTTTAAACATATTATTCTGGGTAGCGATGATCGCCTATTATTTCCTTGCGTTGGGATTTGTATCCGAACGGAGGCATGCGCAGTTATGCACATCGGTGGATATTGCTATACTCGATAGCGTCCGTAGCCGTTTTGTGACCATCGACGATATTTCCTTGATGGTGGAAAACCGTAGTCACAAACTGGCAGGGAAGCTGTTCGACAGCATCGACACCCGGAAAATCGGGCAACGCTTGAATGATTATGCTCCTGTGCGCCAAGCTAATGTATACAAGACTGCTGACGGCGCTTTGCATATCGATATCTGTCAACGTACGCCTGTGGTCCGCATCATCAACCGTCATGGCGAAAGTTATTATATCGATGACCAAGGCGATATTCTGAAGCATTCGAGTCGTTATTGTGCGCACATATTGGTAGCTAACGGACATATTAGCTTGCGGCCTGAACAGAAAAACTTCAATGTGTTTACCTCGGAATCTTCGGAAGGGAAAAGGAATATCATGCGCGAGTTGTTCGACCTGGCAAACTATATCAATGACGATAAGTTCTGGAAAGCCCAGATACAACAAGTTTACGTCAATGAAGACGGTGATTTCGAGCTAATCCCAAGGGTTGGAGCGCATGTGATTATTTTTGGCGCTTTCGATAAACCGGATGAAAAATTTTCCAAACTCGAATCGTTCTACCGCAACGGGTTGAATGTGAAAGGGTGGAATACTTACGATGTAATTAATTTGAAATACGAAGGGCAAATTGTTGCCACCAAAAGATAATTCAAGATTCAAAGTTTAAAATTTCAAGATAAAGTTCAAGGATAATAAAATATATGTCAATAAATAAAAATGCTATGGAAAATAAGCCTCAATACGTTGCCGCGATAGATGTCGGCACAACCAAGATTGTTACCCTCCTGGGGAAACGCAACGAGAACAGGAAGCTGGAAATTGTGGGGTTTACCCGTTCCGACTCGAAGGGGATCAGGCGCGGCGAAGTGCTCAATCCCGAGGAGGCGTCGAATGTGGTGCGCGATACCATCATCGACTTGCAACGACGCACGGGGGTTATCTTCTCCGAAGTATTTATCGGCATTGCCGGACAGCATATCCGTATCATGAAAAGCCGCAATTACATCAATCGCCCGTCTTACGATGACAGTATCACCGCCGATGATATCGAACAGTTGAAGCGCGATGCCAATAATATCGCTTTGGACGAAGGCAAGGAGATCATACACATCATGCCCCAAAGTTATATTGTGGATAACGAAACGGATATTTTCAACCCGATCGGGATGCTTGGCAAACGCCTTGAGGCCAATTTCAACATCATTGTGGGTAATGTTGATTCGATCAAACGGATCAGGAAATGTATCCACCAGACGGGGTTGACCATCAGGGAAATAGTGCTTGAACCGTTGGCCTCGTCCGATGCAACGCTCTACGAAGAGGAACGCGAAGCCGGGGTAGCACTGGTGGATATAGGTGGTGGAACGACCGACGTAGCTGTTTTTCATGACAATGTATTGCGCCATACGGCAGTGATCCCGTACGGTGGTTTTGTGGTGACTAAGGATATCAAAGAAGCATACGGACTGGGCGAACAGGTGGCCGAAGAAGTTAAAGTTCAGTTTGGCGTGGCATTGAGTGAAGCTGCCGAAGAAAACAAAGTTATCGTGATTCCTGCCAAGGTACCGGGACGCGAACCCAAGGAAATCTCCATCCGCAATCTGGCGCATATCATCCAGGCGCGTATGGAGGAGATCATCGACGCCATCATGTTCCAGATTGAAAACTCGGGTTGTGCCGATAAGTTAGGTTCCGGCATTGTCATCACGGGCGGTGGCGCTATGCTTAAATACCTGAAGGAACTGTTCCGTTTCCGTACAGGGATGGATGTCCGCATCGGCTATCCGGGCGAACACCTTGCCGGCGAGTCGGAAAACATCAACGAACCTTGCTATTCAACTGGTGTGGGTTTGCTGATGAAGGGTTTCGAACATATGGATAAGCATGGCGTCACTGTGGTTGAATACATACCCGAAGATATTACACCCGAACCGCCAAAGGATGAGCCGAAGGATGAGAACACTTCGAAAGAACCCGTAAAACCGAAAGAAGAGCCTAAAAGGGAAAAGAAAGTCCGCAAACCGGTGTTCTCCTTGTCAGGGTTCAAAGAAGGTGTGTTGAAATATCTGGATGCCGAGCCGGATAGCGAAATGTCATAGCTTTGAAGCAGTCCAAAAAACTGAAAATGCACGTTGTTACGAGTTGTAATTCATAATATCAAACAGTTAGAACTGATAATGAAAAGCTCGTCACTGCGAGCGGTAGCGAAGCAGTCTTAAAGATTGCTTCGTCATTCTTCCTCACAATGACGTGCATAGCCTCATAAAAACCAAGTAATGCCTGTAAAAGAAATATTCCGAGCCTTAAAGGGAAATCTTTATGTGCAGCTGATCAGGAGGTTGTTGTTGATCTACCTCTTGTTCACACTGTGCAGACTGGTGTTCTATCTGTATAACATTGATTTATACAGGGAACGGACATTCGGTCAGGTACTCACCATGTTTCTCGGAGGCTTGCGTTTTGATAGCACGGCCATACTGTATACCAACATATTATACATCCTTATGTTCCTGCTGCCGTTCCGGTTCCGCTATAACCGCACATACCAGGCTGTAGGGAAATACATGTATTTTATCACCAATGGTATCGCTTTGGCCTCCAATTGCATGGATACGGTATATTTCAGGTTTACCATGCGACGTACTACTTTCGATATTTTCAAGGAATTTTCGCATGGCGAGAATATCGGCGGAATTTTTTCGAAGGCATTTTTCGAAAATTGGTACTTAGTGTTGTTCTTTATCGGGCTGATCGTACTGATGGTATGGCGTTACGGGCGACCGGTCGAAAAATCGTCCATCCTCATCAGGAACCGTTTTGTGTACTACCCTGTCTGCTTAGTTGCGATGGCTTTGGGTGTCGGGGTGGTCATCATCGGCTTGCGCGGAGGAGTGCGGCACAGCCTGCGCCCGATTACGCTGAGCAATGCAGGACAATACGTACAATCGGCCATCGACATACCATTGGTGCTTAACACGCCGTTCTCACTTTACAAAACCATCGAACGCAAAGGTATCACCAAGTTACATTATTTCAACGACGAACAGGTGTTGGATAACATCTATACGCCTGTCCATCAACCCGCCGATAGCGGTGCTTTCAACAACATGAATGTGATGGTGATCATCCTCGAAAGTTTTGGGAAGGAACATTGGGGATTTTACAACAAACATTTGAACGGCGGTACGTATAAAGGATACACGCCATTTCTGGATTCGCTCGCTGCACAAAGTCTTACGTTCGAATATTCTTACGCCAACGGTGGCAAGTCCATTGATGCCATCACATCGACCATGGTAAGCCTCCCGGCCATCCCGGAACCATTCGTGCTGTCGCCGCATTTCGACAATACCATCAAGACGCTGCCTCATTTGCTGAAAGAAAAGGGTTATCAGACAGCATTCTTCTGCGGACATCCCAACGGAGCAATGGGGTATCTGGCATTCTGCAACATTATCGGGTTCGACCGTTATTACGGTATGACAGAATACGGTAATAATAAGGATTTCGATGGCATCTGGGGCATTTGGGACGAGGAGTTCCTGCAATATACTGCCAATGAAATGTCCGCATTGCAACAACCGTTCCTGACGACCTTGTTTACGGTGAGTTCGCACCATCCGTTCATCGTGCCCGAACGTTACGAAGGCAAGTTTGCGGAAGGTCCTTTACCGATACATAAATGCATCCGGTATTCGGACTATTCCCTGCAACGTTTTTTCGAAACGGCATCGAAACAGCCATGGTACAACAATACGTTGTTTGTGCTCGTGGCCGATCATATCAATGGTATTGTGCACGAGGAGTACAAAACTACCCCCGAAACCTTCGCCGTGCCTGTCATCTTCTATAAACCAGATGGTAGTATGAAAAAATACGAACATAGTGTTAGCCAGCAAATGGATGTGATGCCGACCGTATTGGGTTACCTGAACTATGACAAACCATATCTTGCATTTGGTTTCGATGTCAACAGGACCGCGGACAGGTTTGCCTTTAACTATACCAATGGCGTTTACCAGTTGTATACCAATAAATACGTATTGGAATTTGACGGGCAAAAAACCATCGGTCTATATGAAATACACACCGATATGAGTAACAATCTGGCAGGAAAATTGCCGGAAGTACAAAACGAATTGGAACGGAAAGCGGAAGCCTTTCTTCAACAATATACTACCCGAATGGTAGAGAATAAATTAACAGTAAATCCTTAAAAACAAAAAGCTATGGTATTAGACGATTTATCCATTGAATGGCCGGTAAACAAATCATCTATCATTAAAGTGGTGGGAGTTGGCGGCGGCGGCGGAAATGCCGTAACATACATGTACCAGCAGGGAATCCATAATGTCAATTTCGTGATATGCAACACCGATGCCCAGGCATTGGAAAAAAGTCCTGTTCCTGTAAAAATACAGTTGGGTAAATGCAAAACCGAAGGACTAGGTGCAGGCAATAAACCCGAAGTAGGCCGCGAAGCAGCACTGGATTCTTTGGATGAAATACGCGAAGTGCTTGATACCGGAACCAAGATGGTTTTTGTCACTGCCGGGATGGGTGGCGGCACCGGAACAGGCGCAGCGCCTGTGATCGCCCGTATCGCCAAGGAATTGGGTATCCTCACAGTAGCTATTGTCACCATACCATTCCGTTTCGAAGGTTCGCAACGGTTCAAACAAGCCCTCGAAGGCATTAATGAACTGAGGGAACATGTTGATTCGCTGCTGATCATCAACAACGAGAAGTTGCGCGAGATGTACGGCGACCTGAAAATCAGGGATGCTTTCTCGAAAGCAGATAATGTATTGACGATGGCTGCCAAAGGCATTGCCGAGTTGATCACCCTTCCGGGAGATGTGAATGTCGACTTTGCCGATGTGAATACTATTATGAGCAATGGAGGCGTTACCGTGATGGGATCGGCCACAGCATCGGGCGCTACACGTGCACGCGAAGCCGTGGAAGCCGCACTGAATTCGCCTTTGCTCAACAACAACGACATCACCGGTGCACGCCGTATCTTGCTGAATATTACATCCGGCACCGGCGAGAACGAGGTGACGATGGACGAACTGATGGAAATCACCGATTATGTCACCCGCTCGGCCAAGAACGCTTCGATGATCTGGGGTACCGGCAACGATGAGAATCTTGGCGATTCGGTGAGTGTAACCATTGTGGCTACCGATTTCCCGACGACCTGTTTCCCTGAACTGGAAATCGTCAAAAAGCCGGGCAAGGACGTGGTACACTTACCGCCTGCTGCCGAAGAACAACCATCGAAAGTCATATTCGGCGTTCATGATAAACCCGGTGCAGCTACACAGGCAGGGGGTGCAACCAAGTACGAAGTACGCGAAAAACGCACATCTACCCAGAACAAGATTGAATGGAGTCTTCCGGAAGCGGCAACGGAAACCCTCGAACGTCCGCGTCCCGTTCCTTCCATCATCGACGAAAATGCTAATATCGATGAATTGGAGAATACCCCGGCCTATATCCGTAAAAAGATCAAGTTAGACAATCAAACTTCGGGTACCGAGACTGAGGTGTCGAAATATACGCTCAGTTCCGACAAGGACAATATGGTTCGTTTACGCGATAACAATTCGTACCTTTACGACGTGGTGGATTGAACGAGTGGCGAGTGACGAGTTACATTTTCTGTATCCTTGTCACTCGTCACTATTTTGTCACATCACAAATAAATTTAAGCGCCGTATGTAATCATCATTATTTTTTCTAACTTTACGACTTTGAAGGAACACATAAAAATGTTGCAAAAATGAAAGCTATCTATTTTACATCTGTCCTTATTTTGGTTTCTGTTTGTTCTTTTTCCTTAAAAGCGCAAGATTTTCTGGTGACCATCAATCGCGATTCACTCAATTGCAAACTGGGGAAGCTTGAAAACGACCAATATCCTATTTCTTTTTATCATAATGAAAAAAAGATTGATGGAAAGATCCATAAAGACTCCATATTGTTTTATAAGAAGAACATGTTTCGCAGCCTTCGCAACAATCAGCTTTTTCCGTGGTATCCATTGAAAGAATTCAGTATTGACGCAGGAGTTGCACATCAGTTTGGACCATTCCAGATGGAAGATGACCTTACCGACAAAAGTGAATTTGCTGCAAGGACAGGTTTTTATATAGGTACAGATATTGCGTTTTTCATGACCAAAACGGTAGGTTATGGATTGAAATATAATTACCGTTCATTACTAAGCGGCGATATTCGTTATCAATATGTCGGGCCAATGCTTGCTTTACGGTTTTGGAATAAGAATAAAAAAGATTATTGGTTTTGCGATGTTTCCGGCGGATTCGGATGGATGGCACAAAAAAATGCACCGATTCAAAGAGATTTGATACGTCCGCGGATAGAGATGCACGCAAAAGCTATTACAGGAGACTTTTCGGTAGGACATAATTTCAGGTTTTCTCCGGGTGTTTCCTTACGGGTGAAATTATCTGGTATTATCGGATATCCTTCTTTTGTAAGAATATCGGATATTCAGAAATTAGTAAACGCCAATGATAAATCACTCGAAATAGGTCATTATTGTCATAACATGAATACGATCAATCTTTCTGTCGGTTTTACTTTTCACAGTACACGACCGCTTGATTAATGGTAAAAGTGGGGTAGCCCTTCCGGTTTTCATTTTTTCTTATTACAGGTAACTACGACCGGGGTAGCATCCTTTGTTGTGTTGTCAAAATGTAGTTCGAAGACGAGTTTTTTATATTTGTCCAAAATTTTCCCGGTTCCTTCGATGCTGTGACCACCAGCACCCTGCGATGGGATCAGCAGGTTGTTTTCATCAAGCAGATTGGCATTCACAGCTATATCTTCACCAATATCGCATAAATTGTAAATATGGATATTTACTACGCCGTTAGGCGATATAGCGATTTGGTATGTTTTCCCGCTGCTTTCGGTGCAATCCCATTTACCGGATAACTGCCGTTGCGCACCGATAACATCAAAAGGCTCTTCGTTACTGCATGCAGCAACCATGACTAATGTGACTAATATTATGTATACTGGACAAGGCCGGTTCATGACAATGTGTTTGCATATTATACGCAGCATTTCGAAAGAAAGTTACATGAAGACATGCTGTCAAAACTCGCTTACTGCTTCAAACAAAACAGCTTTACAAATGTTACATAAAGGAGTTTAATCATTCAACCACCTTCAATATGGATATTTGTAAAAGGATTTATATAATATTTGCAGCATGCTGTTTGTTATTGTCTCCGAATGTGTTGGCGCAAGACCAGTCACCGGAGAAGCAGGAAAAAAAGAAATTAAGTTTTAAGGACCCGCTGGATGGCGCTTTCGACGTAAGCGAGTGGATCATTGAGTATAATGGTTTTATCCCGATGCCGATTATTATTACCGAACCTGCTTTGGGCGGTTTTGGAGGAGCGTTGGTCCCTATTTTCATCAATCAGAACAAACCGGTGGTGCAGGACGGTAAGGTATATCCGATGCCTCCCAATACTACTGCGGCCTTTGGTGGATACACCCTCAACGGGAGTTGGGCGGTAGGAGCCGGTCGAATGGCCGCCATCCCTAAATGGAAGCTTCGCTATGTTGTTGGCGGCGCATACATGGATGTGAACATGGATTACTATTTCAGGGTCGACAAGTTGAATAAGGATGTGGATGTCGAATTCAATATCAAAGCCATACCTATATATTTATCAGTGGTGCGCGAATTGAAGGATCCACGTTTTACACTGGGTTTGGAATATATGTTCATGCATTCCGATTTGGAGGTGGTTAGCGGAAGCGAGTCGAAATATGAACTGATCAACGAACTGAACCAAAAGCTTGCCGAAAAAATCAGCGATGCGATCAGCGGGAATATTGGAAAATTAGGCTTCAAAAGCAGTTTCGATAAACGGGACAATACTTTTACACCTAATCGCGGAATTAAAATCAATGTAAACGCTGACTGGAGCAATAAAATATTTGGCAGCGATTACAATTACGGACAATTCGAAGAAGCATTTTATTGGTTTATTCCTATCATGAAAAAATGGGTAAACGGGTTCCGTTTCGATATGCAGCAGATTGCGGGTGACCAACCGTTTTATCTACGTCCGTTTATCGATATGCGCGGGATACCCACGGCGCGTTATTCCGGTAAGTTAACAGCACTGGCCGAACTGGAGGAGCGTTGGGACGTTTACCGCAGGTGGAGTCTGACTGCATTCGGCGGCGGTGGAAAAGCCTTTGACGATTTTTCGTCGTTTAGCGATGCTGAGTGGGCATATGCGGGCGGCGCCGGGTTCCGTTACCTGATTGCCCGCCGATTGAATCTGCGCATGGGGATGGACTTTGCATGGGGCACCGAAGGCTTTGCTTACTATTTTGTTTTCGGCAGCGCATGGATCAGGCAATAAAATAACTATTCATAATATTCCGGGAAGACCTTCATAATCCAACCTTTATCATATAAAGTTCTTATTATATTTGATCTTTTCTTAGATATACGGCGCAAAAATTGTTTATTTTTGCATAAATTTTGTGATGCGTAAAAATAAAAAATATTTCCCATGAAAAAATTCATTAAGATATTCTTGATTACTATACTGGTAATTTTTGTGATTTTATTGGCCGCTCCATTCCTGTTTAAGGGAAAAATCATAAAAATCGCTAAAAATGAATTAAATAAGATGTTGACAGCAAAAGTCGATTTTGCCGGCCTTAAATTGTCATTCATCCGCAATTTCCCGAATGCTTATGTCGCATTGGAAGACCTGACAGTGATTGGCACAGGCGAGTTTGAAGGTGATACACTGGTGGCATTTAAGAAATTCAGCGTCACTGTCGACATCATGAGCGTGATAAAAATGGATAATATTCAGGTGAAATCGGTATTGCTCGACCAAGCGAAGCTATACGCCCACATTCTGGACAATGGCCATGTAAACTGGGACATCATGAAACCCAGCGAAGAAACGGAAGCTGCCCCCGAAGACACATCGGCCACCACATTTAAAGTCGCACTTAAAAAGTTCGAAATACGTGATGCAAACATCACTTACCGTGATGATTCGAGTAAAATGGTTGCCACAGTTAAAGACCTTGATTTCCATCTGAAAGGCGATATGACACAAGACAATGCCGACCTGAATATGGAATTAGGTATCGAAGCGGTTGACTTCTGGATGGATGGTGTCCGCATGCTGAAAAAAGCCCGCGTCGGTTTTGTTTCTGAAATCGCCGCCGACTTGAAAAACATGGGATTTACCTTCAAAGATAACCAATTCAACTTGAACGAAATCGTGTTGAAATTTGCAGGATCGGTACTCATGCCCGCGGATGATATCGATGTCGATATCACTTTCGCCACTGAAAAAACAGATTTCAAAAGCCTGTTGTCGCTCATACCGGCCATCTACATGAAAGATTTCGAGTCGGTGAGAACAACAGGAAGCCTGACCTTGAACGGCGATGTGAAAGGCACCTACAACGACAAACAGATGCCCAGCGCCCACCTCAACCTGACGGTGGATAACGCCATGTTCAAATATCCCGACTTGCCCAAGTCAGTGGATAAAATCAATATTGCAGCAAAGGTGTTTTATGATGGCATGGTATTCGACAAGACAACGGTGGATGTGGACAAGTTTCATTTCGAGATGGCCAGCAATCCCTTTGATGCAGAGCTCCATGTAAAAACGCCTGAAAGCGACATGCAAATCGCTGCAAAACTTGTGGGCAAGATTGATTTCAATTCCATTTCGGACATTGTGCCGTTAGACAGCACTACATTGAAAGGTATATTGGATTGTAACCTTGCACTGGCAGGACGGATGTCAACCATTGAAAAGGAACAATATGAAGATTTCCAAGCTAACGGGATGTTGAAGCTTACCGGTTTTGACTTTGTAAATCCTGACTTCCCGCAAGGGATGAAGATTACCAGCACCCAGCTCAATTTCACACCCAAGAAAGTTGACCTGGTGAATTTCGATGCCATTATCGGACGAACAGATATAGCCATGAACGGAACATTGGAGAACTTCATCCCGTATGTCTTCAAGAATGAGACTATTCGCGGCAAGCTCGACCTGAAATCGAACACCATTGACCTGAATGAGTTTATGGGCGGGGAAGAAACCGCCGAAGCGGCGCCGACGGATACTGTGCCTTTGTCGGTGATTGAAGTTCCCAAGAACATTGACTTTGCGATGAATGCTAAAGTCGGTAAAATCCTGTTCGACAAATTATCGATCACCAATACGATCGGGATGCTGTTCGTGAAAGACGGTAAAGTACGCATGCATAACCTTGGCATGAACATGTTGGAAGGTAGCATGGTGCTCAATGGTGAGTATAATACGCAGGATATTAAGACTCCGTTGGTTGACTTTGGTATGGATATCATGCAATTCGATATTACATCGACGTTGTCATCATTCTCCATGCTCGAAAAAATCTTTCCCGAACCGCAGGATTATGTCGGCAAAGTATCGGCTTCGCTCACGTTCAACAGCATATTGGACGAACACCTGAGTCCCGTGTTGAACAGTATTGCATCCAAAGGACAATTGAACACACAAAACATCGAAATCCGCAACTCGAAACTCTTCGGTACGATTGCTGATCTTTTGAAGAACGAGAAATGGCGCACCATTAAGCCAGGCAACTTGAATATCAAATATGAAATCAAAGATGGCCGTGTGATGATCGAACCGTTGCAAATGAACATTGCACAGTCGAAGATCGATATAGCAGGCGATCAGGGATTGGATATGACGTTGAATTACACGGTCAATGTGTCTGTCCCCGTTTCATCGGTCGGTTCGGGAGCCGCTGATCTTATAAGCAAGATACCCGGAGGTTCGAGCATCAAGGATTTCAAATTGACCGGACATATCGGCGGAACTGCCACCAAACCTGAAGTAAAGTTGAGTATGGCCGATATGGCCGGCACCATCACCGACGCCATCAAAACACAAGTGACCGAAGTTGTTACGCAAAAGGTAGAGGAAGTGAAGACACAGGTGAAGGAAGAAGTGAGCAAACAGGTGGATGCATTGCTGGCCGAAGCGGAAAAACAGGCGCAAAATATCCGTACTACGGCCAAGCAAACCGCCGACAAGCTGCGTAGCGAAGCCAATGCCAATGCCGACAAGATAGAAAAAGAAGCCGCATCGAAATCGGCTATCGAAAAACGTCTGGCAAAAGCCGCTGCCGACAAGCTCCGCAAGGAAGGTGAAGCCAGTGCGGTGAAGATAGAGCAGGAAGGCGAAAAGCAAGCAACTTCTGCTCTTGAAGCTGCCCAGAAGAAAGCAGAAGAAATTAAAAACAAATAAAACATCAAAGCCTAACAGGTTTTTCTGACCTGTTAGGCTTTACATTCGCACACATAATAAAGAAACCAGGCCCGGCTAAGTTCATAAAATTTGGCAGGTGTCGATGTTGTGAAACCTGTTGGATCATGCGGCAGGTTTCATAACAGGCTTCATAACCAAATAAGTCACAGTTGAATGTTCATATTATGTATGTTCGTTTGCAATATGTCTTTTTATTGCTTTTTCTAGTATTTTCCCTTGAAAAAATACATGCGGTCCAAGCCAAGCAGGATACCATCATACTCTATAAAAATGAGGTCATTACCGGAGAAATAAAGGAAATGAGATTAGGGATGCTGACCATTGACACCAAAAACATAGGCATTATCGATATCAAGGTGTCGAAGATACAGTCCATCAACACGGTCACAGATACATTCAGAATCGAAACAGCCGACCAAATGGTATACTATGCAGCACTTCGGCCAGCCCATAAAGATGGATTTGTTTACATCACCAGTCCCCATTATGTACGGCTGATCGCTATTAACCATATTAACCTGATGACCCCTGTGGAAGAATCGTTTGGGAATGGCCTGCAAGGAAATGTTTCCGCAGGTTTTAGTTATACACGTTCAAGCAGGATTGGGCAATTAAACACAAGTGCCAACATTTATTATACCACCAAGCGGATCATCACGAACCTGAACGGCTCGACCAATGCATCCATCGACACATCGACATTTAAACTCGACCGTGCCGATATAGGATTATCGGGATATTACAGTCTCCAGCACAATAGCAAATGGTACCTTATCGGACAATTGGACTACCAGCGTAACTTGCAACTTTCTATTGCCCGGCGTTACCAAGAAACACTCGGTGGCGGACGAAAATTCGTCCTTGCACCCAGTTCGCAATTGATGGGCATACTTGGCGTCAGCTTGAACCAGGAGTTAAGTACCAGTGGAAGCAACGACCTGTTAGTAGAAATACCTTTGGGGTTTGTATTCAATTTTTTCAAATTTTCGAGTCCCAACATGCAAATCACTTCGGAGAATATTTTTTACACCAGCCTGTCGCAAAAAGGGCGTGTGCGTTATGACATGAATACCAGTATTGCATGGGAACTGATCAGTAATTTTGATCTCTCGTGGACGTTCTACTACAGCTATGACCGCAAACCGCCCGACCCCGACGCGGGAAAAGACGACTATGGTACGGTGGTTGGTTTAACCTATAAATTCTAAGGGGATAATAGTGACGGCGGCCTCTCCGGTCGCCGTCACAGGCGAATGACATTCGTTTACCTATGGGGTTGATGCCTGGTCATACGTCCATAAAGGACAGAATCGTACATGTCATCCCATTTTTGGCAATCCAGAGCATCACCGTTGCGATTAATCGAGAAAAGAGAAACGCAACGCTCAAATAACGTTAAAAAGAAATGTTTCATTTTCATGGCCCATTGGTTTTGTGTTCTTATTACTAAGACGGGCAATATTCGAAAACGCTGCGTCATGATGAGTGTTTTTTTCATACTTTTGTTTTTTAATTTGTCCGTGAATCCGCTAAATCAACATATCAACAAAAATGGCAAACCAACCGATCATTTCATTCAGCAAAGCAGGCATTTTTCATGGTGACCATTTAGTCCTAACAGATGTCACTTTCTCTGTCGACCCCGGCGAGTTCGTTTATCTGATCGGGAAGGTAGGCAGTGGAAAAACAAGTCTGGTGAAAACATTGAATGCTGAAATCCCTTTGCGAAGAGGACAGGCTACGGTGGTGGGTTGTGCTTTGCATTCATTGAAAAACAAACAAATACCCTATCTGCGAAGACGTATGGGAATTGTTTTCCAGGATTTCCAACTGCTTACCGACCGAAGTGTCTACGATAACCTGGCCTTTGTTCTTCATGCAACCGGTTGGAAAAAAAAGAACAATCCCGACCAGCGGATCAAAGATGTACTGCAGAAAGTCGATTTGTCAACCAAAGGATTTAAGATGCCCCACCAACTATCGGGTGGCGAGCAACAACGTGTGGCCATAGCCCGCGCCCTGCTCAACAATCCGGCTCTTATACTGGCCGATGAACCTACAGGAAACCTTGATCCCGAAACATCTTCCGAAATTATGGATTTACTGGTTGACATCAAAAAATCAGGACAAACGGTGGTGATGGTAACACATAACTACAACTTGCTCAAGAAATACCCGTTTCGCACCCTTAAATGCGAAAACGAACATATCGCAGAAGTGGAAACACTGCAAGAAATTGATTTTAGTATGCTGATGGAAGAAGATGACCGGCAGATAGTCGACGAATACTATATAGCAGATACGGAAGAGGAAGGGAATTGAAAACTAAGATTTCTGAAAGTTTATATATCGCGTAAAACATAATACGGCGTGGTCAAAAAGGCCACGCCGTATTATGTTTTACGGAAACAGGCTTGATATTAGAAGGCGTAAAATAGCCCTATTTCGAAATATTCTTTTACCTGAAGTTTTGCACCGTGAGTCACATCTTTTCTGGAACCATCTGCCTGTAGTTCTTTTACAACTGTCTTCTGGTTATCATCATAAATCATATTGAGACGGACTGTCGCAGCTACGAATTTAGTAAGTGCGATCCGGAATTGGAAGTTCCAATAAATATCCACATTTTCAGGATCTTCCAAATAGTTGGAGAACAATTCAAGGTCGGTGTTATAAGTGACCCTTTTCGAAAAAAAATCTCCATTCAAGTAAAAAACCATACCTCCACCAAACTCATAACGTGATCTTTTATCTTTTTCAATCCTGTCGGCACCTATCCCGGAAGTCGCCAGCACATTGGGGTCATCGGAACGAACAAAAATCGCTTTTCCCATAGCGGGAGAAAAACTTGCGGAGAAGCGGCTCGAAGGCCTATAGTCCAACCCCAGCGAAAGAAACGTATATGCCGGAGCAAGAAAGTTTGAAATATAAGTGGTGTCATTTCCCGAATATCTATATCCGGGAGCAAATTGCGATCTGCCGTGGAATGCAGCCGTATAATACCAGTTTTTAGCCATTTGGTATCCTACCTTGGAACCGACATTGATCTGGTCGCTGTTTTTTACAGCGTCACGACCGCCGGCCTGGAGCATGCCATAAGCAAAAAATGCCCTGTTTTCCCAAATCATTTTGTTTTTTTTGTAATTAGCGAACAAGTTAGCCGTGGTGCTGATGGCTAAGGAATTTTCGCCCCCGGCAGCCCAGTTGGAAAGAGCGGTTTGTGCAAAATTCAACGATACATCCCCCCCCTTTTTCCATTTCAGCGTATCGGGAGGAAGTTTTTTTGCATCGCTTGCATTTGCGTCTCTCGCCGTTCTTGCAGCGCCTTGAATCGATGCCTTGTCTGCCTGAGCATGGGCAGTAAAAACCAACATCCCCAAAAATGTAACTAAAACAATATATTTAAATAAAGGTTTCATTTTAAAATATTTATCAAAAAAGATTATTTAACTTACTGACTCAAAATCTCTCAAAAAAACATCGCAAATATAATTCAAATAAACAATTTGAAGTAATTTATGTTTAATAAAACTTATAACAATCTCATTTCTTCATCAGAGACTTCGTATAAGCAATTACCTGATAAGCAAAGCGATTTTTTCGGTTAGCGCCTTACGACTAAATCCTTCGATAAAGCAAAGATCGGCCGCAGGGTACTTTCCTTCCAAGTATAATTGGTATTGTTGAAGCAAGAACGCATATATTCCCTCCACATCGTTATAGTCGAATGCGCTTCCAACATTAGCCTGTCTTACAAATTGCGCAGCTACACTGTCGGAAGGACCAACAACCAATACCGGTTTACCGGTCGCCAGATATTCGAACACTTTCCCTGTAAGGATATGCTTATTATTATCTGCATCGGGGATCAGCAACAACAGAATATATGATGACATCATATAGTTTATTGCTTCGTCGTGCGATACAAAATCTACGAATTCAACCGATTCATCAAGATTATCGGAGAAGTCTTTCCGGATTTTTTCAGATATTTTCCCGACAAAACGCAACTTAAACGTAATCTGTTGACGGAGTAACCCGAATGTTTCCAAAAGTTTTGCGGTAGGATAATTATTGGCAATGGTGCCCGTATAGCTCAGGGTAAAAAGCGGGGGATGTTCCGGTTGTTTTCCCTGAAAGTCGCCTGTGTCATATCCATTGGGGACAAATATAACTTTATTCGGATCGACGGCAAGGTTTGCACGATCGTCGGCAACCAGCAGCAAATAGTCGCAACTGTCTAATACCGACTGCTCATATCGCCTATCGATCTTTTTAGCCCACCGTGTCTGGCGCAAGGCATTGTTGTAGTATATGGTAGTCCATGGATCGCGAAAGTCGGCTATCCATTTAACCTGATATTTTCTTTTTAGTTTCAAGCCCGTAAGATGAGTAGAATGGGGTGGGCCGGTAGTGATAATGGTGTCGATACCGCCTTGTTCGATTAGCCGGCAGGCTTCGGCAAAGGCGTATTTAATCCATCCGCGTCGTGCATCAGGCAAGAAAAAGTTTCCACGGATAAACCGTGCAGTTTTCTGTAGTATGCTCGGATTTCCTTCATTGGCAAAACCACTGTATGGAGCAGTTTTCGAACCTGTTATTTTTTTGTACCAATCGTATACGCCTTTGCTTTTGGTCCGGTACACCTTCAAATCCGGGGATATCTCACTTTCGAGCGACTTGTCGATGATGGGATATTCGGCGTTGGCCGGATCAACCGTTAATACAACAGGCTGTATGCCGAACGACGGCAGGTATTTGACGAATTTCAACCAGCGTTGCACTCCCGGCCCACCCGATGGCGGCCAGTAATATGTAATGATCAGGACTTTTTTTTGATTCAAAATTCAAAATTTAAAATTCAAGAACAGAATCCTAAAAGGCAATCATATTATTTATTAATCAATTTTAATCCTTCGGCTACCGTAAGGATTTTTCCGTCGACGATACTGACCACAAAAGCATCCTTGAAATCGACCCTTACTTTTTTCAGGGTTTCCTGCACTTTGCTATATTCGGTGGTGCGGCCGACAATATACTTGAAAAAATTGGGGGCGGTTTGTATACGTTCCACACCCTTGTATTTCTTGAAATTGTTCGGGTCGGTATCCATTGGCTTGGTATTGCTACCTATCTGCACGCAAAATTCAATTTTCTTTGATGCTACTGTTGTTGCTTTGGGTTTTTCCACAATAGGCTCAGCCACCGGTTCCTGAACATCTGAGACTGCAACTGGCTTCTCCTGTTCCATATTTGCCGGTCGCTCGTCGGCGCGGAACGAGCTGCGGTCGTCGATTTTTGTCTTATACGAACAAAATGCGTTGAAAATGGCGGTTGCGATTTTTTCCTTACCTGCCGCCGAGGTCATATACTTTTCTTCTTCGGGATTGGATATAAAGCCCACTTCGACCAATACGCTGGGCATAGCCGTTTTCCACAGTACCAGTAGATTGCCTTGTTTCACGCCACGGTCGACACGATTGACATTGCTTAATTGCTTCTGTATTTCGCCTGCAAAATGGAGGCTTTGGTTTTGATTGACGTTCTGCAACAACGAGAAATAAATGTAAGATTCGGCGGAGGTCGGGTCGAATCCTTCATAACGTTTCGTATAATCTTCCTCGAGGAGGATAACGGAGTTTTCGCGCCTGGCCACTTCCATGTTGGCTTCCGATTTGCTGTTTCCCATCACGAATGTTTCGGTACCCGAAGGCCTTTTGTTCTTGCCTTCCACTGAGTTGGCATGAATGGAGATAAATAGATTGGCATGGGCTTTATTGGCAATATCTCCGCGCTTGTCGAGTTCGATGAAAACATCCTTGTTGCGCGTATAGACCACTTCCACATCTTTATATTTTTCATTGATCATTTTCCCGACCTTCAATGAAATATCCAGTACGATGTCTTTTTCTTTCGTTTTTGCTCCACCGATTGCCCCAGGGTCACGGCCCCCATGACCGGGGTCGATTACTACCTTCGTCAAGCTCGATCCGGAAGAGTCTTGCGCATCAACACTTTCGATTCCGAACCGGCACAGGAAAATGAGGCACAAGGACACAAACAGACTAAAAAAAATGCGATGCCGCACAATATACATGGTGAATTATCAGTTTAAAAACCAAACTTTGAACATTAAAACAAAGATTGCTTACCTTTGCGAATTATTTTTGGAATATATTATATTCGCCGCAAAAATAGCATAAAACTTGTTTTTGAAGCCTTTTTTATACCTTTTTGTGTTCATTACACTTGTTGGTGCCGGTAAAATCGTAGCGCAGGATGTCCCGGTAGCCGATAGTTTAAGTGTTGTTCATAAGGCAGATACGCTAACCACAGTTCGATCGGTTCCCGACTCGACACATGTCGATTCGACAGTTGTCAAACCGCGCAAAGAACCTCCTTTCAAAACCCGTGTCAAATATAAAGCTGCCGATTCTATCAAATTCCGGATACAGGATCAAAAAGCATTCATGTACAAGGAAACACAGATTAATTATGAAGATATAGAACTGAAGGCTTACGAAACGGATTTTAACATGGCCTCCAAGGTCGTTTATGCCAAAGGCGGCAAAGACAGCCTCGACCACGATATAGAAATGCCTGAATTTAAACAGGGTAGTCAAAAATTCGATGCACGCTCGCTTTCTTACAATTTCGACAATAAGAAAGGCGTGATCCACGAGATAAGGACCCAACAGGGAGAAGGATATCTGCATGCCGAAAAGGCCAAACGTTATCCGGACAACCATATCGATCTGGCAAAAGGGATGTATACCACCTGCGATCACCCAACGCATCCGCATTTTTACCTGGCGTTGAGCAAAGCCAAGGTGATACCGGGCGACCAGACAGTGTTCGGCCCTGCGCACCTGGTGTTACTCGATATTCCGATGCCTTTCGGTTTGCCTTTCGGCTTCTTTCCGCAAAACAACAAGAAAGCGGTATCCGGGGTGATCCCGCCCAGCATCGGGATGGAAGTAAGCCGCGGTTTGAGCCTGACCAATGGTGGTTATTACTTTGCATTCAGTGATCATTTCGATGCCACCCTGGTGGGCGATATTTATTCAACCGGCACATGGAAAGCGAACCTGCAAACCAGGTATATGAAACGGTACAAATTCACGGGTAACATGAATTTTAACTATGGTGTGACCGTTGACGGAGAAAAGGGATTGGACCAAACCAAAACCAAACAGTATTCTGTTCAGTGGACACATAATCAGGATACCAAGGCCAACCCCAACCGGACATTCTCGGCAAGCGTTAATTATAGCAGCAGCTCGTATGATAAGGAATTCAACTATACCAATCCGGATATACGGTACACCAATACGAAGAATTCGAGTATCAACTACAACCAGAACTGGCCGAATTCACCTTTCCACCTGACCACCAACACACGGGTGAGCCAGAACACCAACGGGGGGGTCGACATTGATTTTCCGTTCATTGGGCTTACAATGGACAGGATTTACCCGTTCCGGGCGAAAGAAAACGCCGGTAAACCCAAATGGTATGAAGATATCACGCTTCAATACACCGCTAACCTGCAAAACTCGTTAAGTGGGGATGAAGGTGATCTTTTCAGTGAAAAGAATATCAAAAAGATGAGAAACGGGTTCCAGCACAGCGTCCCGTTTTCCATTAATTTCAAAGCATTGAAGTTTTTCAACATCACTCCTTCCATGAATTACAAAGGGGTGTTGTATGCCAGTCACATCAAAAAAACGTTCAACGCCGATTCTATCACGGCAAGCGGGCAACGCGGCATGGTGATGACGGATACCATCAGGGGGTTATCGTATGCGCACTCCGTTTCGCCGTCGCTTTCTATTTCGGCCAATCCCAAATTCTACCTGATGAATAAATATGGTCCGAACTCGAAAATCGAAGCCATCCGTACAGTAATTTCGCCAACTGTCGGCATCAGCTATGTCCCCGATTTAAGCAGTTTATTCGATTATTATGACGAATACACGGATCCCAATACGGGTAAAACCACTAAGTATTCAAGATATGAGAATTATATTTACGGAACACCCACAGCGCCGGGACAAAGCGGATCTATTTCCGTAGGGATCAATGGTAATGTGGAAATGAAAGTCCGTTCGGATAAGGATAGTACAGGAACTTCCCGCAAGGTGAAAATAATCGACCGTATCGATGCGCGAAGCTCATACAATATGTTTGCTGATTCGCTGAACTGGTCGGCCATATCCCTTTCGGCCAGTACTACCATATTAGGATTGAACCTGACTGCGAGCGGATCCGTAGACCCATACAAACTGACGCCGGACCTACGGCGGATCAACCAATTTGGTCCCCGGCTCACCAGCGTAAACTTCAATACAGGTATTTCTCTTCCCCTGCAAAAAGAAGGGAAAAAGGATGAAGAAAAAGGCAAAGAAGGCGAAAAAGAAAAAGGTAATTATTCATATTTTGATGTGCCTTGGAATGTAAGTATCAACTATACGTTAAGTTATACCAAACCCCAATTTGACGGGAAGTTTACGCAAAACCTATCCTTTTCGGGAAGTGTTACGTTAACACCCAAATGGTCGCTTAATTTTTCGTCGGCTTACGACTTTGATGCAAAACAGATATCGTATACCACCGTAAGCATACAACGCGACCTCCACTGCTGGCAAATGAGTATTAATTTTTCGCCCTTCGGCACATCCAAATACTTCTTTTTCCAGATCAATGTCAAGTCGTCTACACTACAGGATTTGAAGTATGAAAAACGAAAGAGTCAGTACGATTTCTCGAATAATCAATGGTAATCGTGTTGTATTTAAAGTTTGAGGATTAATTAAAAATTGAAGAAACGTATCAATATCATCACCATGGGGTGTTCCAAAAACCTGGTAGATTCGGAACACCTGATGCGGCAATTGGACGCTGTCGGATTTGAGGCCATACACGATGCCCGTTTGGACGAAGCACAAGCAGTGGTGGTTAATACTTGCGGTTTCATCCACGATGCCCGGCAAGAGTCGGTGGATATGATCCTGCAATGTGTTGAAGCAAAAAATACGGGAATTATCAAGCAACTGTATGTTACCGGTTGCCTGGCAGAAATATATAAGAAGGAATTGGCCGAAGAAGTCCCGGAAGTCGATCAATACTTCGGCGCCCGCAACCTGGAAGAGATTATCCGTTCGCTATCCAACGATTACCGTCATGACCTGCGCAACGAAAGGATTATTTCCACGCCCGGACATTACGCCTACCTCAAAATTGCCGAAGGCTGTAACCGTACTTGTGCATTCTGCTCTATTCCGCATATCCGGGGGCAACATGTTTCGGTGCCGTTGGAAGACATTGTTGATGAAGCCGCATTTTTAGCAAAAAAGGGAGTCAGGGAGTTGCTTGTTATCTCGCAGGATATCACCTATTACGGGATGGATCTGTATAAAAAACAATTATTGTCTGAACTTACCGAAAGGCTTTGCAACATTGAAGGTATCGAATGGGTTCGCCTTCATTATACTTATCCTAATCGTTTCCCGATGGCAATTGTGGATATGATGCAACACGAACGCAAAATATGCCGTTATATTGATATCCCTGTACAGCACATTTCGGACAAGGTTTTGGAAAAAATGCGCCGTAACATTACCGGGAAAGAAACCTCCGCACTGATTGAGACCATACGCAGCAAAGTGCCCGATATAGGACTCCGTACCACGTTCATTGTGGGTCATCCGGGTGAAACCGACAAAGATTTTGCCCAGTTAGTCGATTTTGTAAAACAAACCCGGTTCGACCGCCTTGGCGTATTTACTTATTCGCATGAGGAAAATACCTACGCCGCCAAGCATTACCGCGATAGTATTCCTAAAAAGGTAAAACAGGAACGCGCTGACTACATCATGAACATACAGAGGCAGATATCGGAAGAGCTGAACCAACAAAAGATCGGTAAAACCTTCAAAACCATCATCGACCGCCGTGAAGGCGAATATTATGTTGGCCGTACCGAATACGACTCTCCTGAAGTGGATATGGAAGTACTGATCCCGGCAGACGGTCCGGTGTTGGATATTGGCCAATTCTACCCGGTATTGGTCAATGATGCTACGGAATACGATTTGTACGGAATTGTGAAGGGATATTAAATAATTGAGAATTAACTTCGTTGAAAAAAGATTATTACATATATTTTCTTCTATTCCTGTTAGAAGGTTGTTCATCTATATACATTCCTTCTCCGAAAAACGTGCCGTTGTTTGAAAAAAAAGGTGAAGTTCAAATAGAAGCAGGTGCAAGTACCAACAGTGTCTTTGCAACAGGAAGTTATGCTTTTTCAGATAAGTATGCTTTGATTACAAACGGCAGTTTATCATTTCGAAACATTTCGCGGACATATGATTTGGGAAGCACTCTCTTTAATGCTTATTTCGAAGGCAGTGGAGCACATCGGTCTATTGAAATGGGTTTAGGCCGCTACAACCTGTTGCCATCATCTAATCGACGGCTTGAAGTATTTGTAGGTGCCGGATATGGAAATACCGGCTTCGATAGTAAAGATTATCAAAGCCAATACATACAAGGATTTGTTCAAGCTAACGCAGGAAGAAAATTTAAGTACTTTGAAATAGGATGGTCTTTTCATATGACGTATGCACATTTTTATTGCAAATATCCGGAATATATCTCCCAACCGGAAATTATGCAAAGTAGAAAAGAGATCGTGTATACTGATTTTGGAACTATTAATCCTGGAGGATTGATAGTTCTAAGATTCGGAGGAAATCAGCTTAAGGCATTCGTTCGAAGCGGATTAGATCTATCGTTTCCTTTATCTTCTTCGTTAATCAAAACTACCGGGATGGATAGAAATTATACGGCTGGCCATTTTTCTATCGGGATAAGTTATCGATTTTAATATTTATTTTCTTAAAAAAGACTCCTTAAATATCCGTATATTTGCATACTATTAATTTGAAATAATCATGAAGCAATTAGTTGTTCTTTTAGTCATATCGATGGTATTCAGCAGCCTGCATGCGCAGGAATACATTGACGTATCCACACAAAACACCAGTCTGGTTTTTAAAGTAAGCCAAAAGAAAAAACCTGAGCAGGTTTATTTTGGTGTAAAAATAAAAAATCTCGACGAGTTGAAATTGGCGAATCCGTCCGGACCTGTAGCCTATTCCACGTTTGGGATAAATTACGTGAACGAGGCGGCCATGCGTGTGGTACAGGCCGATGGTAACACGTCGACCGACCTGGTATATGTTTCCAGTAATAGCGAGCAGAAGGGCGACAACGTTGTACATACAGTCATTTCACTGAAAGATTCGTACTACGATTTGTTTGTAGACCTTCATTACAATGCTTATCAGAAGGAAAACGTAATCGAACAGTGGATAGAAGTTCGCAACGGGCAGAAGAAAACCGTACAGTTACATCATTTTGCATCATCCGATCTATCGCTCAGTGCACAGGATTATTATGTAACTAATTTTCACGGCGATTGGGCTGACGAGATGCACATGGACGAACAACGCCTGACTGAAGGTATCAAGATCATCGACTCAAAACTCGGCGTCCGTACGAATGAGCGCCGTCATGCCTGTTTTCTGCTGTCGTTGGGGGCACCCGCCGAAGAGGATTACGGCAAAGTTGTCGGCGGAACATTGGCATGGCCGGGCAGTTTCCAGTTCTGTTTCGAGGTGGACCAATACAATAACCTCCGGGTGTTTTCGGGTGCCAACCCGTATGCTTCAACTTACATGCTCGACCCCGGTAAGATATTCAAAACCCCGGCTTTCCTGTATACATACAGCGACTCCGGTACAGGCGATGTGTCACGTAATTTCCATCGTTGGGGACGCAAATACGGTATCAAGAATGGCGATGGCCCACGTAGCATCCTCCTGAACAACTGGGAAGCGACTTATTTCGATTTCGATGAAGCCAAGTTAACACAGATCATCGATGATGCCGCCAAAATGGGTTTCGAGCTATTTCTGCTTGATGATGGATGGTTCGGCAACAAATACCCGCGCAACAGCGATACGCAAGGACTGGGAGATTGGCAAACCAATACAAAGAAACTGCCTCATGGTATCCCTTACCTGATCAACGAATGCAAGAAACGGGATATCAAGTTCGGTATCTGGGTAGAACCCGAAATGGTGAGTGTGAAAAGTGAGTTGTACGAAAAACATCCGGATTGGATCATCACACAACCGCACCGTGAACTGGATTTCCGCCGTCATCAGCTTCTGCTCGATCTAAGCAACCCCAAAGTTCAAGATTTTGTATTCAGTGCCGTCGACAAAATTCTTACAGACAATCCCGGTATTGATTATGTGAAATGGGATTGCAACCGATATATCACCAACTCCGGTTCACAATATCTGCCGGCCGACAGGCAATCGCATCTGTGGATCGACAATGCTAACGGCATATTGAGCGTGATGGAACGCATAAGGACCAAATATCCCAATGTGACATTTATGGCATGCTCGGGTGGCGGCGGACGCATCGACTACGGCAGCATGCGTTATTTCGACGAGTACTGGATCAGCGACAACGGCGATCCGCTGCAACGAATTTTTATCCAATGGGGTTCGCAATATTTCTTTCCTACTGTAGGATTGGCAAGTCACGTGTCAGCCTCGCCGAGCCATATTTCCAACCGCATTACTCCATTCAAGTTCCGTTTCGATGTAGCAATGGCCGGAAAGCTTGGGATGGACTTGCAACCAGCACAGATGACTTCGGAAGAATATGAATTCTCGAAAAAGGCCATCGAGACGTATAAAGAAATCCGTAATACCGTGCTTCACGGCGATATGTTCCGCTTATTGTCGCCCTACCGATCTAACAGGACGGCACACATGTATGTGTCGGATGACAAGCGCGAAGCCATTGTATTCAATTACCTGATCCGTAAAGAAATCAACGGCAACAAGCAAACCATCGTATTGAAAGGATTGGACGCCAACAGGAAATATACCTTGAAGGAAATCAACCGCGAAAGCGACAAATGGTCACGCACCTCTGCTTACGAAGGCAAATCATTCACTGGCGATTACCTGATGACTGCGGGGCTTACGTTTACAATGTACAACGAGTACGAAAGCGTGGTAATACAGTTGAAAAGCGAATAAGGTAAAAATTAAAAGACAGGAAGTGGCGCAATCTTAAAGATATCCCAGGTTTTTCAATTGATTTTCATCATTGCGCCAGTCTTTGCGCACTTTGATAAAGGTTTCGAGGTATATCTTTTTTCCGAAAAACCGTTCCATTTCCTTGCGGGCTTCAGTAGCCGTTTTTTTCATTGCCGATCCTTTTTTTCCGATTAGGATTGCTTTCTGGGTTTCGCGTTCCACGTAAATCAACGTTTGGATGCGGATGATATCATCAGCCTCTTTAAATGATTCTACCACAACCTCAGTACAATAGGGGATTTCCTTGTCGTAATTCTCGAAAATCTTTCCACGCAAAATCTCCGATACGAAAAAACGTTCAGGCTTGTCGGTCATTTCATCTTTCGGATAATAGGCAGGGCCTTCGGGTAAGGCATTTCTAATGGCCCGCTCAATTGCATCGACATTGAATTTTTCTTTAGCCGATACCGGTATGATTGTAGCTGTCGGGAGCCATCCTTTCCACAGGTCGCTGATCTGGTCGAGTCGGGCAGGTGTAGTCAGATCTATTTTATTGATTACTAAAAGTATCGGAATATCCATACCGGATATTTTTTCGATATATTTTGTATGTTTGTCCGGTGTTTCCACTACATCGGTCACATATACCAGCACATCGGCGTCGGTGAAGGCGGTTTGTACAAAATCCATCATACCTTCATGCATCTTGTACATGGGTTTGATGATACCCGGTGTATCGGAAAATACGATCTGGTAATCCTCTCCACTGACGATGCCTATAATTCGATGGCGTGTAGTCTGTGCCTTAGCTGTGACGACTGATAATCGTTCGCCTGTGAGCACATTCATCAAAGTGGATTTTCCCACATTGGGATTTCCTATAATATTAACAAAACCGGAACGATGCATAAAAACTAGATAGCTTGGATAATTCGATGCAAATGTAGCATAAACTTACAAACTATCCCACCATTCTTTCCACTCGTGGGTTTTATCGCAAAAAGGTTTATTTTTTGAATTTCCGCAACGGCATAAATGTATTTCACCCGGGGTTTCTATCAGGCAGCCGTTTGCATCGCGTAATTCCACGACTCCCTTTATCTTCATCGGTCCCTGGTGGGTAATCATGATCTTTGCGGGTTGTTGTGTTGTATTCGACATGATTCGATTTTCAATGTTCATCCGTAAACCTGACAATCTGATGCCGGCCATCGCAGTATGGTTGCCGCTGCGAATACCCGCAACGACACAGCGGTGTTGTTTTATATACCCTGTAATCATTTCCTTCATCATCCGTCAGGATAAAAGTACCCTTACAGACCAAAGGCCCATCTTTTACAACAGTAATGCACAAAGCTGCCTTTTGCTCATCTGCCTGCGTTTCAACTTCTTTGGGGCCAATATCCTTATTCCACTTGTAGGTTAAGGCATCGGTAGGACATTGATCGACAATGTCGATAATTTCTTCGGTCGACGCACCGTTCATGTTCACCCACGGACGTTTACCAGGATTAAAAACAGAACGAAGTTTTACAAAACATGTGGTGGCATGTATGCATTCGGCGGGACGCCAATAAACGGTTATTTCACCATTGGTATATTCCCTGTTATTCCGATTTTTATCGAGTGGCTCCAAAATGGTACAATTATTTACTTGGTAAACCTGAGTGGCCACCACTTTGTTCATTTTGAAGCAAAAGTAGACAATTATTTATCAATAAATACACTAACAGGTATAAGACCTGTCAATTCTGTGTTCAGTCAAAAATCCAGTTTCTTGTGTTATTCTGCCCTGGGATTGTCAACAAGCGATGTCTTTTGTCTTGTCAGCATCCCAGAAAGCCGTTTTCTGGAGTTCTGTTTTCAGTGCGATGGACATTTTTGCATCATTGGCTTGCATCAGTTCCTTGGCAAGCGCATTTACCTTCATTCGTTCGCCTTTTGCCTCATACAACCGTAAGAGGAGAAAACGTGGATAAATATTGTCCGGTAAAGTGGCGATGGCTTTTTTAAAGGCTTCCTCAGCCTTGTCATAGTCCTTTACAAGTTGATAAAGCAACCCCAACTCGAGATAAGACAAAGGGGTTTTCCCTTGCAACAAGCCGCTTTCAAGTGTCTTGATTTTGGTCCTTATTTTATTTAATGTACGCATAACAATAAAGTATTAATATATACCCTTATTTTTTAACACACAAAAGTAAACAAAGTTTTCAATAATATTATGTTTGTAGTATTAAATTTTCATAAATATTAGATCATAAAACAACAAAGCCGCCTTTCCGAGACGGCTTTGTTAATTACAGATCAGCATGCATTAGCGTGCATATTTGTACGATTTCCCCCAATAACGGGCGGTATTGCCGAGGCTTTCTTCGATGCGGAGCAATTGATTGTATTTGGCTATCCGGTCGGAACGTGAAGCCGAACCAGTTTTGATCAAGCCGGTATTCAAAGCAACTGCCAAGTCAGCAATCGTAGTATCTTCCGATTCGCCTGAACGATGGCTCATGATGGCCGTATACGAAGCACGGTAAGCCATATTTACTGCATCAATGGTTTCGGTGAGCGATCCGATCTGGTTCACCTTCACCAAAATGGAGTTGGCTGTTTTCTTTTCGATACCCATAGAAAGACGTTTGGTATTGGTAACAAACAAGTCGTCGCCTACCAACTGCACCTTGTCTCCAATAGTGTCGGTCAGGAGCTTCCAGCCATCCCAGTCGTCTTCGGCCATACCGTCTTCGATAGAGATGATCGGGTATTTGTTTGTCCAATTTTTCCAGTAATCTACCATTTGCGAAGCAGTGAACTTATCACCATTCGATTTTTTGAAATGATATACTTTCTCGTCTGTGAGATAATATTCTGATGAAGCCGGGTCAAGTGCCAGGTAAATATCTTCACCGGGTTTGTATCCTGCTTTTTCAATAGCTTGGAGAATGACAGTTACAGCCTCTTCGTTTGATTTCAGGTTGGGAGCAAAACCACCTTCATCACCCACATTGGTTGAATATCCGCCGGCTTTCAATACCGATTTCAGGTTATGGAATACTTCTGCACCCATACGCAATGCTTCCGAGAAACAGCTTGCACCTACGGGCATGATCATGAACTCCTGGAAGTCGATGCTATTATCGGCATGCGAACCACCATTGAGGATATTCATCATCGGGATTGGAAGAGTGTTGGCATTCACACCACCTACGTAACGGAACAAGTCTTGTCCGGTTACTTCGGCAGCTGCACGTGCTACGGCCAACGAAACACCAAGGATGGCATTGGCGCCGAGATTGCCTTTATTGGGTGTCCCGTCCAATTCGAGCATCCGGGCATCAATTGCGTTCTGTTCCGTTACATACATTCCGGTCAACTCATCGTTTAACACCGTGTTAACATTGTTAACAGCCTGCAATACACCTTTGCCCATATAACGTCCTTTGTCTCCGTCGCGCAATTCAACTGCTTCGTGTACGCCGGTTGACGCTCCCGAAGGAACAATGGCACGACCGCTATGTCCACTGCTGGTGAAAACTTCTACTTCTACCGTAGGGTTGCCACGTGAATCAAGTACCTGGCGGCCCACAATTTTAATGATTTGTCCCATATAAATATATGATTAATTGATTAAAATGAAATTACAAGATTAAACTTTTTCGGATGACAAAGGTAAGACTTTTTCCTTTGCATTAAGAGAAAAATTTTCGGATAAAAACGGATGGCAAAGTTTGTACAGATAATCAGTCTGCGCAAGAACATAAATGCATAAGTTAAGGGCTTTCAGAAGAATGATTTTCAACAAATTTATCCACAGGTTAGTTTGTGGCTGGCTCATGCCAAACATAGCCGCATGAGCCTGTTGCAGGGGGATTGTTTTTCTGATAATACAAAATAAATACAAACACAAGTACGCTTTGCATATCTTCAAAACATTGTTTGTGTATTGGCGTAGGGGGCTGTTTACGCACTTGGCCGACTATGGTGTAATATACGTGATAGTTATTCCACTGAACTTCAAAATAGGAATAAAAGGAGTCAAAGCATTCCAGGAAAAGTCCTGTCAAAGACATAAACCGAGCTTTATCGCTTTTGAGATATTGATTCGTACAGCCATCCGTAAACAGCCCGACATCACTCTGCAGGAATTGAAAGACAAGTTCAGTCTCCCGGTTAGCTTTTCCGCATTGAGTAAAATCATAAGAAACAAACTCGAACTGTGTTATAAAAAACAATATACCCCGTGGAACAGCATCGGGAAGATGTCAAGATAAAACGCGATGCTTGGAAATCCGCACAGCCTGAAATGGAGGTTGACAACCTTGTTCATTATGGATATAGTACATAATAAATTCAATTGTTATAATAAATGTCTTATATCTATATTTGCATTCAAAACCATATAAGCTTAACAATGTCTTTTTTATTTGCAAATTACTGATTATAAGCACACTATGATTCGAATTATATCCAATGATTAGAAAATAGATATCTTAATTTTGGTTTGTATATCAATGAATATGAAAAAAATTCTTTTGCTCACAGATTTTTCCAGCGGTTACAGCCGGAGCCTTTTGCGTGGTATCGTACGCTATTCCAAAGACCACGGTCCTTGGGTATTTTATCGTATGCCGATGTATTACCGCGAGCTTTACGGCGACGACGGTGTAGTTCGTTGGGCGAAAAAATGGAAAGCCGATGCCATTATCGCCCAGTTGGAGAATATTGACCTGGACAAGTTAAATAAACTGAAAGTTCCCATCATCATACAGAATTACAGGGAGCGGGCGGATAAGATATGCAACATTACCGGCGATTATTTCAAGACCGGTGTGATGGCTGCCGATTTTTTCCTTGCCCGGGGATTTTCGAACTTTGCTTACTACGGGTTCAAAGATATGATTTGGTCGCGTGAACGGGCAGATGGTTTTAAAAATCGTATTGAAGAAGCCGGTTATTCGTTGTCACTATTAAACATCCAGAACCGGCGGAATGAACAGTGGTCATTCGATGCAGTTTCGGTGAGCGGCTGGTTATTGTCGTTGCCCAAACCCGTGGCTATTTTTGCATGTGACGACTATTTTGCTTCGCAGATCACCGAAACATGTAAAATATACAATATTACCGTTCCGGACGAAGTTGCCGTTTTAGGAGTAGATAACGACGACCTGATATGTAATATTTCCGACCCGCCGTTGTCATCAATTGTTCTTGATGTCGAAAAAGGTGGTTACCAGGCGGCTGGCGTACTACACCAATTGATGAATAAAGAGATATCGCAGGCATTTGATATTGTTATACCACCATTGAGGATTGAGTCGCGGAAATCGACTGAGAAGTACGCTGTGAATGACAAGTATATACTGCAAGTAGTTGAATATATCGAAAAGAATTATTCATCTCCGGTTTCCATTACAGATATCATGCGGTTTGTCCCGCTTTCGCGAAGGGTGTTGGAAAAGAAATTTAAAAAAGAAATGGGCATATCTATCTATCAATATCTTTTGAACTACAGGATCGAACAATTTGCCAAGCTTTTAATAAAAACCGATAAATCCTTATCTGAGTTAGCAGTGGTATGCGGATTTGATGATTATAAAAATGTAGCACGCGTTTTTCGGAAATACAAAAATACCACTCCATTGCTGTTTAGAAAGTTGTATGGATAGAGATTTTTATTACTTCGAATATCCGCCGGAACTTATTCTTTCCTGTAACTTTTCAATATGATAAAACGTATAAGAAGGTAGTTACATATTCCACTTAAAATGTATTGCCTATGATTAAAAACGGAAAAAAGTTTGTGATGAAGTCCGCCCCGTGAAGTACCCCGGGCGGACTTTTTTGTTGATGACTAAAAATACACGCTAATACCACCTGCAATGGAAAACGTTACATCATAATCGCTGGAGAAAGGTATCCAAAGATTGATGAGTGGTTCGAGCGACACGTTAGGCACTATAAAAAATGCATAACCAAGATTGAACTTCATACCGACAGTTGCATCGATATCGGTAACCTTTGTCAAATCAAGAGTTCCCGATGTAAAGAAACTACCTTTGGTTTGTTCCAGGAAATAATAACGAACCCCCGCGCTAAAATCAAAGCTGGTATAATCTTTCCGGGTATCAAGACCGATGCCGCCAATCAGTGCAAGTTTGTCAATTAGGAAATATCCGCCGTACGAAGCCATCTTGAAACTTGTTCCATCGCCAAAGGACAGATCGAAGTTGGAAAGACTTGCATTGACAAAGAAATCACCTTTGTTGATGGGGTGTTGCGCCATTGTATTTGCAGTAAACAGAAATGCTGCAAGCATTACAAATATTACTTTTTTCATGATGAGAATGATTAAATGATCCTTTAAAGGAACAAATACATCCTTTAAAAGTTGAAAATGCCACCAATAAAATCATTCCCGATTAACTTATACTGGTTGCCATTTACCGACACTACTACCCGGGTAGTAGTGTTCCAATACCTGTTTCCAAGTGTATCCTTCGGCACACATCACGGCAGCACCGATCTGGCAAAGGCCGACTCCGTGTCCCCAGCCTGCGCCATGCAGGGTGAACGCCTGCGGTATGCTGTCGTTCCCAAGTCTTTTATCAACCACAAAAGCCGAACTATATAGGTGCGAAGTTGATAGCAAGCGACGTATCAACAGTTCCTTTCCTACGGTTATCGTGCGGTTGGAGCCTTCAATCCGCAGCCGGATAATTCGTCCTGAAACACCGCGTTGCAGAGGAATCAAGTCAATAATTTGTCCAAAGTCGATGCCTGACTGGTCGGCGATCAGCCGGGACAGTTCTTCCTGTGTATAGACTACTTTCCAACGGTAAAAATGATGTGTCTCCTGGTCGTAGTTATTGAGTACCTGTCCGAGGATATCGCTATCATTGGTGTTACAGAAAGCTTGGGGTGGATCGAGTATCCATTGGCGAACCTGTGTCTCATCAGTCAGGTCGATGTCCTGCGGATGCCTGCAATCCGATACTTTTACCAGGTACGGGTATGGTTGCTGCTCCCACGTATTCTCGAAGGTTTCGGTAGCGCCGCCACAACATTTGTAGAAACGCGCGTCGCAAATCTCATCATCATACATCAACACCATGCCGCCAGTGGCTTCCACGGCTTCCTGCACTGCCGGCGATACAATACGTGTGATTCCCTGGTAGCGCTGGCAATGGTCGTCGGCACAAACGTCGAACAGATCGTGGTCCTCGCGGTCGAACCATTGTATCCATTCCTCATCGGTATGGGTATAACTTGCAGGTTTGGCTCCGGGCAACTTGTCGTGTTTGGTAATCTGCGCCAGCAACCAACTGCGTGATATGACCGCATGTACTTTCAGGAATTCGGACGACGCCGTAGCGCTCATCTCGGATGAAATGACACTTTTCAGGTATTCTTCCGGATCGATGATGTTGATGACCGTCAACTGGTCTCCATCGACGATGACTTTGAGCACGCCCCTGAAATTTTGCGATTCTGTCCGTTCCCAGTGGAAGTTGATCCCGATGGTTACCCGCTGCAATTCAAAGTAACTATAAGTGTTTTGTGGATAAAAATACATTTCCGTGAAGCCTTTTTCGAGGAATGTGTCGAACACAAGTCCATCGCGATACGCTACATATTGTTTGCCGCTTGCTTCATCGGGCGTATGGCTGCACTTATAAAGGCCGTGCAGGTTGAAATCAATTTCTGGTGCCGACATAATGCCGACTTGTATGGAAGTATTCATCATTTCGGGATTTTATCAATGCAAATGTAATGATTTATCATCAGTTTGTGTATGATTTCGCTATGTTTGTTTCTAATAGAGCTATGTTCGTACAATACAGTGCTTTATGTGGTGTGAATCGTAATTTCGCCCCGTATATTTGTGGAGTATTTCAAATAGTAACCCCAAAAATATCGCATCATGAAAACCTTTATCCGATTAAGCATTATGCTAACAACAATCAGCCTGTTGTTTATACAAGGCTGTAAGAAAGACGATCCTGAGCCCGAGGCCACGCCTGTACTGGATGTATCGTTGAGCTCATTGGATTTCACCAACACGGGTGAGGCAAAAATATTTGCCATCACCTCCAATGGCGACTGGACCATCGCCAGCGACCAAACATGGTGCGCCTTCTCGCAAAGTTCGGGAAAGGGCGATGCCACCATTACTGTGACGATTCCAGCTAATACCTCGCTGGATATCCGGTCGGCAACGCTTACTGTTACCGGGAAAGCCCCGGCCAAAACCATCACAGTCCGGCAGTTGGGCGAGACGCCTGCCATGCTGGTGAATACAGATAACCGGTTCGTGGAGTCCGGCGAAGGCAATATTGCCATCGAAATCACTACCAATGTTCCCTATAAGGTGGATATATCCGGCGAATGGCTCACGCCGGCGGCGGCAGGCATGAGCGTAAAAACGATTGTTACCTCGCAGAAAGATTTTACCTATGGGGCAAACACCGGGTTGACGCCCCGTACGGCTATCGTTACTTTTCAACAGGAAGGCGGAGCATTATCGGAAAGTGTGAAGGTTTCGCAATTACCGGAAGAACCTAACAAGCAAATGGAAGCGGCTGTTAAAAACAGTTTGGTGGGGAGCGAGTCCAACCTGCTGGTGGTGGCTACTTCCGACGAAATATCGCAAACCATTGTTGTGGAGGATGCTGCATGGGTAAACGTGGTACCGGCCGCATTAACACCCTCGGCCAAAGCTGTTGGCGGCAAAGTCAGGCTACTGGTAGACCGTAATGATAGCGATATCCGAACCGCTAAAGTGGTGATGCTGCAAACTGGCCGTAAAGACACCCTGGTTATTACCCAGATCGGTGAAAATACTGCTATGGTGAAGGTTACTTTTGCCAACCTGCATGCAAAAGCAAAGAATACAACGGTGAGTTATGCCGACGGCAAGACATGGGATGCCGTGGTAGCTGCCGATAAGAGTATACAGTTACCCGCGGTACCTGGCAAACTGACCACAGCCCGCTTCATACACGCCGACGATCATGTTACGGTGGTCGACTGGTGGAATTTGGCAGCAGGTATTGAGTTGAATGAAGAAGAAACCATCGACCTGAAAGGATATGCTGGTGGAAGCGGTACAGAGGCTGATCCCTGGTTAGTTGCCAACCCGCGACAGTTGAATAATATCAGGAATGTGACGGTCGTTAATAATTTTTACAAGCAGATTGCCGATATCAACCTGACAGATGCTTGCGGTATTTATCCCAACAGCGACAAAACTGACTTTGACGATAGTAAAAAGAATATAAATGCTCCTTTTTACAATAACGGAAAAGGGTGGCAAGGGATTGACTGGAATACCAATGCTTCTTTCGGATACGATGGCGATAATCGAAAAATTATCGGACTGAAAACCAATAAAAATGGAGGGACAAATGGTTGTGGCGCGTTGTGGAGTACATTTACCGGCACCCTCAGTAACCTGACGATGGACGAAACATCGCTAATTGTGGGTACTTATGGGGCAGCGGCTTTTATTTCGAGCAGCGCTTATGATAGGGAAGCGGTTATTGAAAATTGTCACAACAAGGCAACCATTATTCTTGATGAGTGCAATGCCGATTATGGGATAGGCGGCATTGCCGGACGAATTCTTAGCAAAAAGAGAGTTGCCATATCACGATGCAGCAATTCGGGCAGAATGATTGTCCGTGAAGCAGCCGGTGCTGCAAATATCGGCGGCATTGTGGGGCGCGACCACATCGCCGGATACAATTCATTATCAATGATCGAAAAATGCACTAATAACAGTGATTTGACGCAAAATAGCAAAGGCGGTAACGTCGGCGGTATCCTCGGAATGGGCTGGGACGGCAGTATGATTGACTGTAACAACAACGGAAAAATTATGGTTACAGGCGGCCAAGCCGGGGGTATTGTGGGAACCACACAAAGCGCAAGTATTGTGCGGTGCGAAAACAAAGGCACTATTACAGGAAATGATATATTTGCATGCGGCGGTATTGCCGGTACTATAACGAATGCGGCGGTAGTGGAAGAGTGTACCAACAGCGGCGTAATTAATTTGGACGCCGCAAAACCCAGTAATTTTTATGTGGGCGGGATCATCGGACAGGTTTCCGGTTTGACAGGATGGTTACGGAATTGTACGAACACGGCAAATGTTACACATGCATGCAAAGGCATCGGAATTTCCGTAGGAGGCATTGTAGGCGCCTATAGCGGACGCAATGGCACTTTCCTGACCGATTGCACCAACAGTGGCAACGTCACCGGCTTTGCGTATGTGGGCGGTATTGGCGGCCATATAGACGGTCCGATGACCCGATGCAGCAATAGCGGGAAGATTATTTGTACTGCAATAAAAGGACCTGATTATAGTCCTGAGTATCATAATGTAGGTGGTATTGCCGGATATTATGCGTATTTCTGGAACGAGAGCGATGGCATGACCGATTGCCACAACACCGGCGAGGTATCGGGCGGCCAAAATACCGGGGGCGTGGCAGGTCTTTTTTGGCTTGGCAATATCAAGCGGGTATCCAACAAAGGGAAAGTATCAGGTCTTCACTATACCGGCGGATTGATAGGCAGATACACCAATCAGGCAACGGGTTGCTTTACCTACGATAGTTTCAATGCTGGCGACGTGTACAGCGAGATGTATGCCGGTGGCCTGCTTGGGCTTAGGGCAAATACCAATCTGTATAGCTGCTACAATACAGGTAATGTAAGTGGCATAGATGGTACTTATGCCGGTAAGTTGTGCGGTCAAGTTGCTTGGGGTTGGCTGATCAGTTGCTACAACCTGGGGGCATTGCCGTCTTCTTATGCATCTAACAGGTTGGAGGCCGTAGGCGGTACCAAGGATTATCCGCACTATTTTTACGATTTTGTTACTCCAAGCGCTGAAGATGCTTCTTCGTGGATTACACGCGAGCTATCGAAAAGCGAAATATTAGAACGATTAAATCAAGGAGTTGAATTTGATTATAATAATCGTCATTACAATTTTGTTCCCGAAACAAAAGATAAATGGAAAGCCGATACCCAAAACATCAACAACGGCTATCCTATCCTTTGGTGGCAATAGAAACGAATATCCAAACCATAAACCCGAAAACAAATGTCTCAAATTATAAATATGAAAACGATATCAAACAACAGGTATTTACCTGTAATTATAATTGCCGCTCTTGTTTTATTCGTAGCCGGCTGTAAGAAAGACGATCCTGAACCCGAGGTTACGCCTTTACTGGATGTGTCGTTAAGTTCATTGGATTTCACCAACACGGGTGAAGCGAAAACATTTGCCATCACCTCCAACGGTGATTGGGCCATCGCCAGCGACCAAACATGGTGCGCCTTTTCGCAAAGTTCGGGAAAGGGCGATGCCACCATTACTGTGACGATTCCGGCCAATACCTCGCTGGATGTCCGGTCGGCAACGCTTACTGTTACTGGGAAAGCCCCGGCCAAAACCGTCACAGTCCGGCAGTTGGGCGAGACGCCTGCCATGCTGGTGAATACAAATAACCGGTTCGTGGAGTCCGGCGAAGGCAATATTGCCATCGAAATCACTACCAATGTTCCCTATAAGGTGGATATATCCGGCGAATGGCTCACACCGGCGGCGGCAGGCATGAGCGTAAAAACGATTGTTACCTCGCAGAAAGATTTTACCTATGGGGCAAACACCGGGTTGACGCCCCGTACGGCTACCGTTACTTTTCAACAGGAAGGCGGAGCATTATCGGAAAGTGTGAAGGTTTCGCAATTACCGGAAGAGCCCAACAAGCAAATGGAAGCGGTTGTTAAAAACAGTTTGGTGGGGAGCGGGTCCAATCTGCTGGCGGTGACTACTTCCGACGAAATATCGCAAACCATTGTTGTGGAGGATGCTGCATGGGTAAACGTGGTACCGGCCGCAACACCCTCGGCCAAAGCTGTTGGCGGCAAAGTCAGGCTACTGGTAGACCGTAATGATAGCGATATCCGAACCGCCAAAGTGGTGATGCTGCAAACCGGCCGTAAAGACACCCTGGTTATTACCCAGGTCGGTGAAAATACTGCTATGGTGAAGGTTACTTTTGCCAACCTGCATGCCAAAGCAAAGAATATGACGGTGAGTTATGCCGATGGCAAGACATGGGATGCCATGGTAGCTGCCGACAAGAGTATACAGTTGCCCGCAGTGCCCGGCAAACTGACCGCAGCCCACTTCATGCACGCCGATGATAATGTTACGGTGGTTGACTGGTGGAACTCGGCAGCAGGCGTTGAACTGAATGAAGAAAAGACCATCGACCTGAAAGGATATGCCGGTGGAAGCGGTACAGAGGCTGATCCCTGGTTAGTCGCCAACCCAAGGCAACTGAATAATATCAGGAATGTGACGGTTGTTAATAATTTCTACAAGCAGATTGCCGATATCGACCTGACGGATGCTTGCGGTATTTATCCCAACAGCGATCATACAGGTTTTGACGATAGCAAGAATAATCCGGATGCACCGTTTTATAACAATGGCAAAGGATGGCGAGCTATCGACTGGTCTTTCCGGTTTTCTTCCGATAGCCGCGACCATTTCTACGGATACGATGGAGATAACCACAAAATTATCGGACTGAAGAACAATATGAACGGGTACAATGACAATGGCGCTTTATGGAGCACATTTACCGGCACCCTCAGTAACCTGACGATGGACGAAACCTCACTTGTTATTGGCGTTTATGCGGCTGCGGCTTTTGTTGCCAGTACCAGCTACAACGTCAGTGCGCCACCAGTGATTCGTATCGAAAACTGCCACAATAAGGCTACTATTATCCTTGATAAGTATAACACTGATATCGGTATCGGTGGCATTGCCGGAAGAATCTATGGTACAAGTTTGGTACAGTGTAGCAATTCGGGAAAACTGATTGCCCGCGAAGCAGCCGGCGCTACAAACATAGGCGGCATTGTAGGACGGGATGTTGCTTATGTTAAAAAATCGGTGATTGAAAAATGTACCAACAGCAGCGATTTGGCACAAACCAGCAAGGGGGGCAATATCGGCGGCATAGTTGCAATATCGGGCGGCGGCAACATCATTGATTGCATCAATACAGGAAAAATTACGGTTACAGGTAGTCAAATCGGCGGTATTGTGGGCAGTATCGATGGAGGAGAGATATCCGGGTGTGAAAACAAAGGCGTTATCGTGGGGGAGCAGGCATCGTATTGCGGCGGCATTGCAGGCTATGTATTAAATGATGCGACAGTAGAAGATTGTGTTAATAACGGCGAAATCAACCTGGGCGACAAAGGGAATCCCAATTCTTACATAGGCGGCATCGCCGGATGTGTCACCAATTTTAAAGGATGGTTGCGGAATTGCACCAACACGGCCAATGTTACACGAACCTTACAGGAAAGTTTCTGCCACGTGGGAGGTATCGTAGGAGACTATGCCGGCCGGGATGGTACTTTTTTCCTTAACTGCACCAATAGTGGAAATATCACAGGTTATGCATGCGTTGGCGGCATTGGCGGCTATATCTACGGCCCGATGACGAAATGCAAAAATAGCGGGAAGATTACCGGTACAGGCTCCGATGATTGGAATTATAATAATGTAGGCGGTATTGCCGGACAAGGGCTTTTCTGGGATGGCGACGGAATGACCGACTGCCACAACACCGGCGAAGTGTCGGGCGGCTACAATGCCGGAGGCGTGATCGGACTGTTCTGGGTAGGAGTTATCCGGCAGGTTTCCAACACGGGAAAAGTGTCGGGCGATCGTTGTGCCGGTGGAATCACAGGGTCGACAACTGCACAAGCCAACAAATGCATTCTTCGTGAGTCTTTTAATACAGCCGATGTACATGGACAATATGCAGGAGGGATAGTCGGCTACACCATCATGCCGCAAAGCCAATTATTTGATTGTTATAATTCAGGGAATGTTTCTCATTTTGAAGGGCTCAAGGCATTAATTGCGGCTGGGCCGCTTGGTTGTTCCGGTGGACTGGTCGGTGGTTTTGCAGGCGGAACAATAGATTATAATTACAATTGTGGAAACCAGCAGGATGGCATAGCGTGGGCAGGGTATGTTGTAAAAACCAATGCACGCAATATTGGGGTACATAACTACAATATCAGCACATTGGGTGTTTCTTATTCTGCTCTTGATCTTAATTGGGAGCCATTATACAAAGATCCAAAAAGTCAGGCAATGGTTGATGTTTTGAATGATGCACAGGATACGCCGAAATGGAAAATGGACACCCAGAGTATCAATAATGGATATCCTGTTCTCGGGTGGCAGTAAAAGATGATGTTCGCTTCGACGTGTCGAACTTTAATTCTCGACGTGTCGCGCTTCTCAGTTCGACACGTCGAGGTAAGTCACTTTGACGTGTCGAGCGTCAATCGTCAAGGTGTCGCACTATTTGCAACAACACGTCAAGGTACATTACTTCGACGTGTTGTGGTCATGCCTTCGATGCGTTGTGCCTGAATCCTGGACGTGTCCAAGCATGTTCTTTCAACGTGTTGTGACTCCCGGCCAGATACTTTTCAGCGAAAAGCTAAAAGCGTTAAAAAAGTATAGGCCTGGTAACGTTGGTTGTTTTGAATTATTGAATTTGTCGAATCATGAAAATATTTCATTTTCTTATCATTATATCCTCTTTAGCCATACTGTCGAGCGTATTGCTTATTCATTGCGCCTGGGCGCAGCAGCCGTCGCAACCGGCCAAAGGTACTAAACGCGCCGTAGCCTACGATCCGAAATCGTCGATGCCGGTAGTATGTATTGATATTCCCGCCTCGTGGAACTTCAACTCGAGCGTCCGTTGGGATTATGAAAACTGTGTAGTAGGCATCGAGTTGAAAGGTTACAGTCCTGATGGCAGGGAAGTATTCCATGTTTATCCGCAGGCATATATACATGCGCCGGCAGGTGCACCTGTATTGACCGGCGAGCGTTTCCTTTCGGAACTGATCCTGCCCCAGTATAAGAAAATAGACCCCGGAGCAACATTTGCCTTTAAGGAAGTGCGGACATCGCCACAATCCACTCCGCAAAATCATATCGAAACAGTTGGCTTCGGGGTAAGTTTTAGCAAGGACGGCACAAAATGGATCGAAGTCGGTTTTACGGAGGTTATCAGCGCTTCCGGAGCGTATTCCATGTTGTACAGTTTTACGATAAACTCTTATGTCAGCCCATCCGACGACCCGAATGGCAGCGCAGAAAAGTTCTCCAAAATATTCCTGTCGATGAAATACAACGATGTATTCATAAAATATCAAAGCGAGGTCAATGGCCTTATCCTCAGCCAAAGGAGAGCCGAGGCATCGGCCAACATAGCCCGTATGAACAATGAAACTGCGGAATATATCCGCAAGTCGCGGCTTGATACATACAATAACAACCTGGCGAGTCGCGACCGGGTGAACCGTTACATTGAGGAGAATATCAAACAGATCAATACGGTAAGCGATCCTTACACGGGGACTCGTGTGGGTGTAAGCAACGAATACAACCATACATGGTTCAATAGCAACGGTGATTATATCCAGTCGGAAAGCTCGCTGTATAACCCAAACCAGGATAAAACGATGAATAATGTGGAATGGAGGAAGGTGAAGTGAGAGATAAAGCGAAAGACGAAGAATCTTTACGGTTGTCTTGGAATGTATTTTATTGGCCATAGAGTTCCTGTGTCTTTATGGCATTGGAAAAGCACAAAGGATGGCTTGGGAGATGAAATAATGTTGTATTTTTGTAATCATCATAAAACCATATGATATGAAAACCATATGTTCACTATATCGGTTTTTAGTATTGCTTCTGGTTGTTTTTTGCTGCCAGGGAGCAGTTTTTGCCAGCGATTTACTGAAAACCGAATACAGTTACCGGCGGTACACGTTGCACGACGGGTTGCCCGATATGAAACTCCAATGCCTCCACCAGGATGACAAAGGGTTTATCTGGGTTGGCATGACTTGGGGATTTGCCCGGTTCGATGGGTTTTCATTCTCATATTATCAGCCCGGAGAGCAGAAGAACATCGTCCGCATCATGGAAAATGACACGGGAAATACGGTTTTTCAGGGATTTCGCTATGCTTATTCGTTGGCGGCGAGTGACTCGCTACATGCTGCAAAGTTGGCAGACACCATATATCTAAATCCTTATAATTCGAAAAACTTGCCTGCTCCATACCAAATTTACGAAAATATGGAAGAAAACTGCAAGTATTTGATGCGGTATGAAAATAACCGTTTGGAAGAAGTCGCATTCTTGCCGGAAATATACCGGATCGGAAATAATAAAGTTTTTTTCGGCGCACCAGATAACGTTTGGTATATCCCTACTCCCGAAGGAGTTTATTTATACCAGGCGGCCACTAAGCAAAAACACTTTCTGAAGGGTCTTGTCGTCGAAAGTTTTCTGAAACATAGCTCGTTAGGAATGCTTGCTTTCGGGCAAGACGGTATTTACAGCATTAAAGGTAACCATTTCGACTGTTTGGTCAGACATGATTTTGATCAAAATCTGACGGCTATAGAACATCCTGACGGAAGTGTCATTTTTTCCGACTTTCACTATCTTTACAGGTATGCTGGCGGAAAGCTGGAAACGTTGGCCGGTTTGTCGATGATCACCGATCTGTTGCTGGATGATGATGGCAACCTTTGGGTAAGCACTTTTACCGGGCTATACAATTTTTTCCGGTTCGATTTCAAGAATTATAGTTTGAACAATTCGGATGTGGTCATGTCGGTCGTCGAGGATGAAAACGACGATATTTATTTTACCACCATACAAGGTGATATCATCTGTAAATCGGCTCATTCGGAACAAAAAATTCCATTTCCCTCGTTCGGATACTCCATTTTTTCTTTTGTACAAGGCGCTGCATCGATTGACCACCGTCTTTATTTTCCTACACCCGCAGGTATTTTGATGAAAGATAAAAACCACTTTTCCATGGCAAAAATACCGCCGTACCAATGCAGGAAAATCGAGGCGACGCCGCAAGGAAATATCTTGTTTGCACTCACCAATAGAGGCGTTTACGAATGCAACAGTACCGGGAATATCATCCGCTACTTGTCGCCTGGCGAATTAAAGCAACAACCGACTCATGCATTGTATGACGCTTCCGGCCGCTTGGTTGTTATAGGAGTAAAAGGCATTAGTTTGGCAGGCGACTCCGTACGTTTGCTGCAAAATGGCAATACCGCCGAGTCGTATGTCGCATGCGCTTCGCAGGAAGGAAGTGTCTGGTTTGGAAGCGCCAATCACCTGAACCTGTTGCGGGGCGACTCAATCATCACAGTACATACCTTTAAAAACGATGTGATCAAAAACATGTTGTTGTTGGACGGCAATTTTCTCTTACTGGGAAATGTACAGGGAATATACCTGTTTGACATCAACGCATACCATACCAAAGGCAAGGTGCAATTGCTCTATTACGGACAGCATAATGGGATGACGGCATTGGATCCTCATATGAACGGGTTTTACCTCGGGAAAAACGGGACAGTCTGGATGCCGGCTTCTGATGGTGTGGTGACCTTTGACCCTCAAAAGCTTATCCGTAAAATTACGCCTCCTAAATTTCATATCCAGTCGAACGAAACATCAACCGATAATGTCCACTGGGAGAAGACTGATACGGATGATGGAATTCTTTCCCACCAATACTGCAATGTCCGTTTCTCGTTTATCGGGTTGAAATATTCGGCAGTAGAAAATGTCCGCTATTCATACCGATTGAAAGGCTTCCAGGACGAATGGAGTATACCGTCGCCTGCCAGGGAAGCGGCATTCAATAATTTACATCCGGGTAATTACATATTCGAAGCATACGCCGACGCCGGAACTGACGACTCGCGCAGTGAAATCAAACAAATTCGGTTCACGATCCGTCCTGCTTTCTGGCAAACATGGTGGTTTGTGACTGTGGTGATATTATTGTTGATGTTGGCAAGCACCGGCATCGCCCTGTACATTCAACGCCGTAAGAACAACCGTCTGATCGAACGTCTCGAAACGGAAAAGCAACTCAACGAGCTTCGCGTGAAAAGTATCCGCCTGCGTTCCATTCCGCATTTCAATGCCAACGTACTGGCTGCCATTGAATACTACGTGATGAACCTTTCCAAAGACGATGCCAACCGGTTGTTGAACATTTATTCGGAATTTACCAGCCAAACCTTACGTGAAGTGGATAAAGCCTCGCGCAGCCTGCATGATGAACTGGATTATGTGCAGTTGTACCTCAAGTTGGAAAAATTGCGGTTTATGGAAAAGTTCAACTACGAGGTGGATATTGATTCCGAAGTGAAGCAGGAAGTGCAGTTGCCCAACATGATCCTGCATACTTATTGCGAAAATGCCGTCAAACATGGCTTCTCAGGTCGTGCTTCCGGTTGTCGCCTGAAAATATCGGCCCGGCAAAAAGCAGATGTAGTGGAAGTATGTGTGGAAGATAACGGGGTTGGACGTGCAGCCGCCGGACAAAACAAAAACATCCGCAGTACCAAGCAGGGTTTGGATATCCTTTCACGACAAATCGAAATCTACAACCGGTTCAATAAAAAGAAAATTGTCCAAAGTATCACCGACCTGTATGATGGCGATGTCCCTTGCGGAACCCGTTTTATAATAGAAGTGCCGTATGGATTTTTATATCAGTGATCATTTTTCTGCCACGAAGACACTAAGGCTCTAAGATTTCTTTGTGTCTTGGTGTCTTCGTGGCAGAAAAAACTTAGTGTCTTTAGAAAATGGAAAAGATTAGAGCTATTGTAGTAGAAGACGAGTTTCATCCGCGGCAGACACTTCTCCAGAAGTTAGCCGAGTTCCATCCCGAAATCGAAGTGGTGGCAGCTTGCGAGAATGCCGAAACGGCATTGGTAGAGATCTTGCGTCAACAGCCGCGTTTGCTGTTTCTGGATATTCATTTACCGGGCAAAAATGGCTTGTGGCTGGCCGATCAACTGAACCAACTATCGTGCGACACATTTGTGCCTCCCGGTATCATTTTTACCACGGCCTATAATGATTCGGAATACCTGTTGAATGCCATCCGCCTGGCAGCCATCGACTACCTCATCAAACCCGTGTTGATCGATAACCTGTCGTTAGCCATCAGCCGTTTCCGAAAACGTACCGATGCTTCTTCAACCGCACGTTCGTTGATGGACGCCATACAAAACGAAAAACTCTTTCGTTTCAAGAGTGTTAACGGATTATTGTTGTGCAAAGCCGAGGATATCGCTTATGTAGAAGGCGACCGCAACTACGCCCTTATGGCTCTTGCCAACGGCGAATCCGAACCTATCTTTGAGCGTCTGGGCGAAATCGAACAGGTATTACCTGTCGATGTATTCTCACGTATCGGCAAAAGCTTGATTATTAACAAGCGGTATGTTCGTCGTATCAATGCCCGCAAATCGACGGTACAGTTGGTGACTCCGCAAACTACCTATACCGTGGAAGTGTCGGCAGGCGCACTGAAACAGTTGAAAAGCATGGAGTGAAAATTAAAAACCCCGTAGATTTTAAAGCCTACGAGGTTTTTTATTTATCCGTAGTACCGAAAAAGCTACTTCATATTCCACCACAAAGGTGAGGTTGATTTATCCGCACCGCCCAGTTCCTGCAAAGCTTGCTTGTAACCGGCTTCGTTGGTAGACTCCAGGGTGGCCGGATAGCGGTAACGTTTCGGATAAAATTCCAACCGGCATTCCTTAGATGTTGCCGTTGTGAGGGGAACCTGCAAACTCGTGTAATCCTGCTCCACTGCCTGGTTTTCCATAAAAGGCAGTCCCAGCCGGCGTTGGTCGTTCCATGCTTCCAACGGATTCCACGGCACAAACGACAGGTATTTCTGGGTGATGATCTTGGTCAACGCGTCGTTATTAGTGGCGCCACCGTTGTAGATGCTGTTTACCGGGTAGGTATACTGTACCGTTCCTGCCGCCTCGGTGTAAGCATCCACATAATTGATCGTGAACGGTTGCGCCTCGGTTATATGGTCGAAGTTCACCGAGGTACCTATACGGTTGTAATCGGTAGATGCCAAGTAAGCATCGGCATTATCCAATCCGAGGTAGGCAAAGCTCGCCTTAACACCTTTTTCGTAGAAATCCTTGGCAGTTCCGCCTGTATTCCAACCGTAATACGCTGCTTCAGCCAGCAGGAAATAAGTCTCCCACGAACCAAACCACACGCGTTTGTTGGTACTTGTCCTGTAAACATTGGAAATACGAGGGTAATTACGGTTATTGGATGTCAAATCCGATGACAATCCACCTTTCACATCCCACTGTCCGGCTACCCAAGCGCTCCACGAGAACTTCGTGGGGATAGTGATCAATACGTTTGATGAGTTATCGGGGTCCATCAGGTTTGCCGTAGAAGCCAAGCCGCTGCCATCGTCGAAATAGATCGTACCGTCTTTAAATCCTGGAATATTGAACAACTTGGTTGCCCTTGGATCGATGATTTCCGGGATACCGTCGAAGAAATAACCGGCACAGGGATCGTTGGTGGTCAGCGGGAAATGTTTATCCACATACAAACCTAAATAACTGTGCGGATCTTTCAAGTAAGGTTCCAACGAGTCAGGCACTTCAAAAGTTTGTCCGCCCAATCCCACCGCCAGGTTGTTGAAGGTAGCGGTGATCGGTTGCGCGTCCCAGGAGCGTGACATCACGCCCGCCAGTGCATTCCAACCATCTTTTTCAGCGACTTGTGCGATATCGCCTGCCGTGGTGATCAGTGTGCTTTCGCCGCCTTTCGCCGCATCCTCAAATTCGGACTTTGCCTTGGTATTGTCTACTTTCGAAAGTAGCATGGCATAACGCATGCGCAACGAATTGGCATATTTTTTCCAAGCGTTCACATTGCCGGCAAAGAAAGCATCCGAAGTGCTCATTCCACTCATATCCACAGCCGGATCCAAAGCGGCTCCCGCTTCCTTCAATTCCTGAAGAATGTAGTAAAAAACATCCTTTTCATTATCGTAGTCCGGATTCACACCATTAAACGCATCGATTGCAGGAATCGGGCCGAAGCCACAGGCAAATTCCGCATTCAGGTAGGCACGCCATATCCGGGCAATCTGTATCACGTTGTTCGTATATGCGGCTGCAATACCTTTTTCGATCTGCTCATTCCCCACATTAATCGCCTGATTGGCGGCATTCAGCCATTTTACACCATAGCTGGTGCTGAAATAATCGCTGATCCATTCGTTATTGTCATTACCGATGGTGATCCCATTTCCCCATTCGAAACGGGCTGCCCGTTTCCATGTCAATACAAACATCCGTTCGCCGATATGTGGATCCTGTTGGGCTTCGATGATGGAAAGATTCAGGAAATATTCCGCTTTTACCTGTTCGATGCCTGCATCAGCCGGATTTTTGTTGATATCCTCGAAATCACTGCACGCTGCTGTGAAAAATATCAGGCACAAAGCAGCTGTCCATTGGTATATATTTTTTAATGTTTTCATTTGGAACATGTTTGTGGTTAGAATCCTAAAGTAATATTAAACGAAAAAACACGCGGTGTCGGCATGGCGCCCATTTCAAGTCCTACGGCATTGGTGTTGGTGGCCAGCACCGATTCAGGGTCAATTCCCGGAAGGTCATACCAAATCATCCATACATTATTGCACGATGCTGATATGGACAATTTGGTAAATGGCGTGCCTGCCAGCATCTTATTGCCAAACTGGTATCCCAAGGTAATATTCCGTAGACGGACATTGGTGGCATTGTATGCAAATATATCGGCCACACCCAGGTTGCCGGCTCCACCAGTGACTCGTGTCCAATAGTTTTCAGGACGCACTGACACATTATTAACTACGTAGTTACTGCCATCCTGCCGCACACTGTTCGGCACCACAAAGTCCTGCCGGTCGCCGCCGGATACGGTTTCCGCTGCATTGCCCCACTCGGTGAGGATGGAAGAAGTGCCCGAATATATTTTCCCACCAAAACGAGCATCAACCAAAAAGCTGAAATTGAATCCTTTATACGCAAAGCTATTGGTTACTCCAAGTAACCCTCTTGCCTGTTGGTTACCTGCATACTGCCTGTCGGCGCTGATCACCGGTAAACCGGCGCCATCAACGATCATCATGCCATTGTAAGGACTGTTGGGATCATCCACCCGTTCGATCACGCGGCCGTAAATGTCGCCGTAATCGCTCCCTTCCTTGGCTACAATCTGCACAGCGTCGAAAGTTTGAATATTATACAGGGCCACATCAGGTGTCAGGCTGATAATCTTATCCTTGTTCGTTGAAAAATTAGCCGTGACCGTCCAGTTAAGACTATTCGGATTTTCCAAAATATCGCCGGTCACCATGAATTCCCAGCCTTGATTTTGGATATTCCCTGCATTGATTTTTTTACTGGCATAACCTGAGAACGGATCCAAAGGAATGTTCATTAACTGGTTGGTAGTATTATTGCGATACCAAGCCGCATCGATAGCCAACCGCCCTTGGAAGAAACGCAGGTCGAGGCCGATTTCCTTGGATTTGATCAACTCGTTCACCACATCCTCGCTATACAGGACAGTGTTCGGGTAAGCCGTTACATGGCTGAGCGGGTCTTTGGCCAATGTGTAGGAATTATAGAGGTTGAACGGTTCAAGGGAGTTACCCACTTCGGCATATGAAGCACGTAGCTTAATAAACGTAATCCACGAAGGAAGTTTTCCACCCAGCTTGTGAACCATATCGGAAACAACGCCGGAAAAACTAACTGAAGGATAAGAAAACGAACGGTTATCCTTGCTCATGGTCGATGACCAGTCGTTGCGCAACGTAAAATCGAGGAACAGGTATGCATCCCAGTTCAACTGCAACGATCCGTACAACGAATTGATTTTTTGAGGCGTCCGTTTGTAATCGGCCGTAACGGGATCCACACCATTATTGATATTGAACACATTCGGGTTATTCAGGTTCCCGGCATTAGCGCTCAAATAGGTAGTCACTTGGTCCATCAGGTTACCGCCAAGGGTCACAAAACCGCCGAAGCGGTCGATCAGGTTATCCTGATGTGCTGTTACTAAGAAACTGTAATTGTTTTCGTAAAATGAATCGAATCGCTCGCTATACGATCCGTTGGGGGCTACTGTCCCGCCGGCATAAACCTTTCCTGTCGATGTGGTCGTATAATAATCTGTACCGGCCTTGATTTCGGTGTCCAGCCAATCGGTGAAACTGTATGTAAGCGACATGGTTCCCAGAAAACGGTTGCGATTGTCTTCCGAAAGCCGGTTTTCGGTCACCCACCACGGGTTTTCGTTTGGCGAAGAGCCGGCTTCATACCAGATCATCTTCCCGTTTTCATCCACCATTGGATCTTTAAGTTGTTCCAAATCGAGCGAACGGGGAGTTTCCTGCACGGCCAAATACGGGTTGGCCGGATTCATCCCCTGCAACGGCCGGTTCTCAGCATGGTGGCGGATATAATTGGCCTTCACATCCAATAGCCATTTCTTGTTGTTGCCCAAGGGCGTGGTCGTGCGAACCAAAAATGATGTTTTATTCATTTCCGTATTGGGAATCATACCTGCATCATCCATCCGGTTAACCGAAGCAAATACCGAAGTCTCGCCCACCATCTGCTGGAAAGACACATTCTCATTGGTCGTAATACCCGTCCTGAAGAAATTACCGATATTGCCGTACGTTTGCAGTTTTACGGTCTGTCCGTCCCAACGTTCTTCGCTTTGCCCGGTAATCTTCGGTCCCCAGCTCATCCGGTCGTTTTTGTTGTACACATTGGCAGTGCCTTGCGCAAAGTTATCCTGCAAATCGGGTGTTACAAACATCGAAGAAATATTGATACCGGCACTCACTGTAATCCCGACACCCTGTTGTACACGTCCCGACTTGGTGGTAATCAGGATCACTCCGTTACCGGCCCGCGAACCATACAAGGCAGCAGCGCTTCCGCCTTTGAGCACTGTCATTGACTCAATATCTTCCGGATTGATGTCGGCAATACCGCTACCGGTATCTGTACCGCTGTTGCCCCAGATATCACTCACACCACCGGTGAAATTATTCATCGGCACACCATCCACCACGATCAACGGCTGGTTGGAACCCGACAGCGATTTGTTACCACGGAGCACAATCTTACTCGAACCGGCAGGACCATTACTCGAGCGGATCACTTGCAACCCCGATACTTTACCGGTAAGCGCATTGGCTAAATTATTTTCACGGGCTTCCACCAACTGATCGCCTTTCAACTCTTGCATGGCGTAACCCAGTGCTTTCTTCTCGCGCTTAATGCCGAGCGCTGTCACCACAACTTCCGCTATTTGCTGGGTGTCTTCATTCAATTTAACATCAATGATCCTTTGGTTGCCCACCGCAATCTCCTGTGTGGCATACCCGATAAACGAAAACATCAGCACAGCCGAAGTGCTGGGTACTTGGATGGTGTACCTTCCTTCGGCATCACTCACAGTGCCTGTCATAGTGCCTTTCACTTGAATATTTACCCCAGGAAGGGCACCGCCGAATTCGTCGATGACCGTTCCCGTGATCGTGATTGGTTGGATAAGTTCTACAGCCTGTAACTGGAATGCCAGCAGGTTGCACAAGAACAATAACACGGTTAACCGTATTATTTTAGATTTTTTAGAATGATTAAAATTCTTGCCTATTTGAAAATTCATAACTTTACACACTTAAAATTGTTGGTTGATTTAGACGTTGACTTTCAATTTTTGCGGACGGAACTGCGTTGCAAGCACATTCCGTCTTTTTCTACAGATACGATTTATTACATATGTCCTCCTTCTTTTGTATATTATAGATTCATAAACAACGTTTTGCACAAATAGTTTCATCAACTGTTTTTTTTATAAAAACATATCAAACAATGGCATCCGTTTTGTTGTTGTATTAATGGTATAATATCAGTCAAATAAAACTATTAGATTCTAACTGATTATGAAAATACATGAATATCAAGCCAAAGATTTATTCTCAGTTTATCAAATTCCTGTGGAAAAGCATCTGCTGTGCCGTACTGTCGGTGAAGCAGTAAAGGCCTACCGGCAATTAGGTAAACCACGTGTGGCCGTCAAGGCGCAAGTGCTGAGCGGAGGCCGTGGAAAAGCAGGCGGTGTACGGCTTGCTTCGGATGAACGGGAAGTTGAGCAATGTGCCAAAGCTATTTTAGGCATGGACATCCGTGGATACACGGTCGATCGAATCTTGGTGTCCGAAGCTGTTTCGATTGCGTCGGAATATTACCTGAGCCTCACGATCGACCGCAACACCAAATCGGTTGTCCTGATCACAAGCCGCGAAGGCGGTGTAGACATTGAAGAAACAGCCTGCACCTCACCCGGGAAAATCAACCGTTTTGTCATCGACAGTACTATCGGTATTCCCGACTTTATGGCACGACGTGCTGCTTTTTCCCTGTTCGACGATATTTTTGTAGTACGGGAAACTGCCGCACTCATCCAGCAATTGTATTGCCTGTTTGTAGAAAAGGATGCCTCGTTGGCAGAAATTAATCCGTTGGTGTTGACCACACCGGGCGAAATATTAGCTATTGATGCCAAAATGGTTTTTGATGACAATGCTTTGTACCGGCATTCGGACATACAAGCTTTGTTCGAACCTACCGAGGCTGAAAAGGTGGAAAAAGAGGCCAAAACGAAAGGATTCAGCTATGTGAAAATGGATGGCAATATCGGTTGTATGGTCAATGGCGCCGGTCTGGCAATGGCCACTATGGACATGATCAAATTATTCGGCGGCGAACCGGCTAACTTTCTCGACATCGGCGGCAGTTCCAATCCTACAAAAATTGTAGAAGCCATGAAATTGTTGCTGTCCGATACCCGCGTGAAAGTCGTCCTGATCAACATCTTCGGCGGCATCACCCGTTGCGACGATGTTGCAGCCGGTTTATTACAGGCATTTAAGGAGATCGACACCGGGGATATACCTGTCATTGTGCGGTTGACAGGAAACAACGAACAGCAAGGGCGTATGATGTTGCGCGACACCCCGTTGATCGTAGCCGAAACAATGGAGGAAGCCGCGCAAAAAGCTACATCTCAGTTTTGAAGGGGCCAAAAAGTCGAAAATTAAAACTTATTTCCATGAGCATACTCATTCACAAGGACACACGGTTGGTAGTACAGGGCATCACCGGCAGGGACGGCGGATTCCACGCTGCAAAGATGAAAGCGTACGGTACCCTGGTTGTAGGCGGCATATCGCCTGGCAAAGGAGGAACCACACATGAAGGCACTCCGGTTTTTAACACCATGCACGAAGCAGTGGCACAAACCGGTGCGGATGTTTCCATTATTTTCGTACCGGCCGCATTCGCCAAGGATGCTATAATGGAAGCTGCCAATGCCGGTATCCGTCTAGTGGTTTGCATTACCGAAGGTATTCCTACATTGGATGTGGTGGAAGCTTATCGCTATCTCCGGAGCAAACAATCCATGTTGATCGGTCCCAATTGTCCCGGGCTGGTTTCACCGGGAAAAAGCCTGGTTGGGATCATGCCTTCGCAGATATTCCGGCAAGGCGGTACAGGTGTGATCAGCCGGAGCGGGACGCTTACCTATGAAGTAGTGTATTACCTCACGGCACAAGGACGGGGGCAATCCACAGCCATCGGCGTAGGGGGCGATCCGGTGGTGGGATTGTATTATAAAGAATTACTGGAAATGTTCGAAAACGATCCCGGAACCGATTCGATCGTCCTGGTGGGAGAAATAGGCGGCGATGCCGAAGAACAGGCTGCAGAATATATCAGTGCACACATCACCAAACCCGTAGTAGCGTTCATTGCCGGGCAAACAGCACCGCCGGGCAAACAGATGGGACATGCCGGCGCCATCATCTCCAGCGGTACAGGATCGGCCAAAGATAAGATAGAGGCGTTCGAACGGGTTGGCATACCGGTAGCCCGGAAACCTTCCGAAATTCCGGACATGTTGTGAGACGCTGTAATTAAAAAAATGGGCCGGAAAGGAATTTCATTTCCCATCCGACCCGTTTTTTGGCTTCATTTAACTTTACTTCTTAATCAATTTACGGGTGATTAACTTCCCTTGCGTTTCAATTCTTACCAGATACAGTCCCGAAGGCTGGCCGCTGAGGTTAAGCGTCGGTTCGGGCGATGTTCCTGTAGTTGATATAACTGTCTGTCCCAGCAGGCTGATAACCTTGATGGTATATGCTCCTTCGAGGCCGCTGATGCGAACCACATCCGTTACCGGGTTGGGATATATGGCAAGCTCGATATTTTTCATTTCGGGGGTTGCCGATACAATATCTGTGGTAACGGTTTTTGTATTCCCGTTGATAATGAAATCATTATTCACATATTGACCGTTACCGGTTTGGGCGTTTATGGTAATATTTTCGCTTGTAAAACCTGCAATTTCTACAGAAACGTTATATATGCCGGAAGGAAGGTTGGCGAACGAATATTCGCCGGTTTCCTCGTCGGCAATAGTTGATACTATGGGTGGCGTTGTTTCCGACGACGATGACAACAACACAGTTGCGTTCTTGAATGGACGCGCCGCAGCTTTCAGCTTGGATGACGGTTCTTTCAATCGCCCGCTGATAGAAATATTTCCGCTAAGCACGGACTTTTGATGAAGCCATACCCATGCGACGACATCACCGGATTCCTCGATCGGGATAACACTTGCACGCTGCCAGTTGGCAACAACAGCCTCATCCGTACTATAGTAAGTAAACTGATAATCCGGGTTGTAGACGGCAGCAATGTAATTGCCCGCATGTAATTCCTTTGAATAGTAAGCATCATCAGTATAAATGATAGTATCTACCGGGTTTATTTCATGATCGGTTATTTTTTCGTAAAGTACGATGGTTGAATTATCAAATGGGGGTTCAACCCTAAATACAACCCGTCCGATGGGAACGGTTACTTCGGTAAGCCGGATTTCGATATTTGGATTGGCACCGTTACCTATCGGAACAGGAGTCGCTTTTTTCCAATTAGCCACCACACTTTGGTCGTCACTGTAGTATGAGGAATAATACCCCTCTGCGGAAACCTTTATAATATAATCAGCCTGGGGCAGGGTTGCAAAATATTTTTCTTCTATTGGATCATAAGAAAGAACATTTGCGCCTGCTATAGTGTTCTCTTTTCTCAGATACAGATTCACTGTAGCTTTTTCTTTTGGCGTATTAACAGCAATATTTATAACACCCGGAAAATCATTAAAAGAACATATTGCTTCGTATCCAATCTTATTATCACCATTACCATTGATATATAATGTCGGGTATTTGTTGGTTGAATATCCGGTATCAGCCTTTAAATAATAAAGGCCGGGTTCTTTTTCCAGATAAGCGTCACTCGTACCCCAATCGAGTATAAGATTATTGGCTTTGATTTCATCCCTTAGGTCGACCAATAAATAAAGTTCATTGTTGAGTACATCAACGGAACAGCTGGGATTAGTTATTGTTTGGGACAAGATATCAAACTTACCAGAGGTGGTTGATGGAAATTTGATTTTGGAAAGGAGGAGGCGGTTGCCATCGAGATTAACAGCTTCAAGGCTCTCACAATTGCTAAAGCTGGCGGATGATATAGCATTATTCATCAGTAACACATCCTGCAATTCTTTACAGTTGTCGAATTTTACCTTGTCAAGTAGTTGAACTGGGAGATTCACCGTTTCCAGCCAGTCGCAATCGCTCATATCAAGGGTTCCCGACAAGCAACTTGGAGCATTTAATGTTAGTTCTGTCGAAATGGATTTAATTCTTTTTTCGTTATTGACTTCTCTCCACGTTATGTCGATTACATCGGATGTTATTTTACTGATCCAGTCTGCGTCAATCATCCAATTTTCAGAATGATCTCCAAAAATCAAATCGGCATTAGTGAATATGCCGCCGCCTACCGGTTGCAATAAGAAGTTGGCAAGTTTGGCGGAGTCGTTCGCATTGTGTTTCATCGCATTGGTCGTTACAGATACGAACATGGATAAAGTGACGATTAAGAGTAAATTTTGTTTCATTTTAATGTTCCGAATGATTTATGGGTCTTTTCAACAAAAAATTATACGGAAACATGATGGGAAAGTTTCAAAGCATATGGATAATTTTAGAGATATGTCAAAAAATAAAATAGGAGGAAAACTATTTTATTTTCCTCCTACTCAATTGACTTTTATATCTTGATCAGGCTGCTTTCAACTTATTTGCATTCACCTTTTCAAGTTTTTCGCGTGCGTAATCAACAGTAATCGTGATTTCTTTTTCACCTGTTGACGGGACATCGAACATTACGTCGGTCATGATTGCCTCACAAATGGAACGAAGACCACGTGCCCCAAGTTTGAATTCGACAGCCTTGTCTACAATCAGATTGAGCACATCATCATCAAATGAGATCTTAATACCATCAATCTGGAAAAGTTTCTGGTATTGTTTGATCAGGGCGTTTTTGGGTTCGGTCAGGATACTGCGCAATGCATCGCGGTCGAGCGGATTGAGATATGTGAGCACCGGCAACCGACCGATGATTTCGGGGATCAGCCCAAACGATTTAAGATCTTGAGGTGCAATATACTGCATCAGGTTTTCGCGGTCTATTTGTTCCGTTTCCCTGGTGTTGTTGTATCCTACCACGCGTGTGTTAAGACGTTGAGCAATCTTACGATCAATGCCATCAAAAGCGCCTCCGCATATAAACAGGATATTCTTGGTGTCGATAGCAATCATCTTTTGTTCGGGATGCTTGCGTCCACCTTGCGGCGGAACATTGACGATGGAACCTTCGAGCAGTTTCAGCAAACCTTGTTGCACACCTTCGCCCGATACATCGCGGGTAATGGATGGATTATCGCTCTTACGGGCAATCTTATCCAACTCGTCGATAAATACGATTCCCTTTTCGGCAGCATCCACATTGTAGTCGGCCGACTGCAACAAACGGGTCAGGATGCTTTCCACATCTTCACCCACATAACCGGCTTCGGTTAATACAGTAGCATCGACGATACAGAACGGTACATGCAACATACGCGCGATGGTACGGGCAAGCAATGTCTTTCCCGTACCTGTTTCGCCCACCAGGATGATGTTCGATTTTTCTATTTCTACATCATCTTCCGGTTTCGAATGTTTGGGTTGCATCAATCGCTTGTAATGGTTATACACAGCCACAGCAAGAAATTTCTTGGCTTCGTCCTGCCCGATGACGTATTGATCGAGGAATTTTTTAATTTCCAACGGTTTCATCACCTTGACATTACCTAAATCAAGTTTTCCCTGCTTTTTCATTTCCTCGTCGATGATCATAGAAGCCTGCTCCACACAGTTTTCACATATATGACCGGAAATACCGGCTATCAGGACATTGACACTACGCCTGTCCCTGCCACAAAATGAACAGCGGTCGATACTATTTCGCGAATTACTCATTTTTTTAGAGTTATGAGTTATGAGTTATGAAAATAAACGATCATAACTCATAATTCATCATTCATAACTATTTCTTGTGCCTTACCAAAACTTCATCCAAAAGTCCGTATTCTTTCGCTTCATGAGCTGTCATCCAGCAGTCGCGGTCGGAATCTTTTTCGATGGTCTCAAAAGGTTGCCCGGTATGGTCAGACAAAATTGTATACAATTCTTTTTTCAGTTTTAAGACTTCTTTTACAGCGATTTCCATATCGACTGATTGTCCTTGCATTCCACCCGACGGTTGATGAATCATCACCCGCGAATGCTTCAACGCCGAACGTTTTCCTTTGGCGCCTGCCGCAAGGATCACTGCTGCCATCGATGCGGCCATACCCGTACAAATGGTAGCAACATCGGAAGTTACCCATTGCATGGTATCATATATTCCAAGCCCCGATTGCACGATGCCCCCGGGCGAATTGAGATATATCTGGATATCCTTATTGGGATCGCTCGAATCAAGGAACAATAACTGTGCTTGCAGGATATTGGCTACATCGTCGTCAATGGCTGCCCCAAGAAAGATGATACGGTCCATCATCAAACGCGAGAATACGTCCATAGACGCAACATTCAACTGGCGTTCTTCAATGATAGTGGGCGATATGTAACCATTGGTAACGGTTTGATAACGATGCAAAGTCATACTGCTGATACCTGCGTGTTTTACGGCATACTTCTGGAATTCATTCGGATTCATCATACCTATAATTTTTATGTTATATGATCGGCTGGCGGATTGACTTAACGCCAAGCCGAAATCTATTGATAATCCATCAGATTTTTGAAATCCGATGGATTAAAGTCATACTATTCTTGTTGAATATCTTCAATTTCTTCGGCCACTTCACCATTATTTGTGGCATAGATCATTTTATTGAAATCGTCCAGACTCATTTCCTGAACGGTCGGATCCACGGAATCCCTGATCACTTCTGCTACTTTCTTTTCAATGATCTGGGAAACCACACCCTGGACACTTTTTTCGTCCTTAAGGGTGCCCATTGCATAATTGGTCAATGACTCTTCGGGGAAATTAGTGATACCATATTGTGCAAACTGCCTGCGGGTAGCCTCTTTGGCAAATTCGATGATTTCATTTTCTTCGACTGTCAATTCCTTTTGTTTGGCAATGGCTTTCATAATCAAATCCCATTTTGTCCCTTTCAGGAACATGGGAAATTCGCGATTGAACGCCTCTTCTTCAATACCCGTATTGGCTGCCAACAACCACTTGCGCAAAAATTCTTCGGGTAACGACGGATTGATCTTGTCCAACAGGTATTCCCGTGCATCGTAACCGAATCTGGCCATGCTGCTATCTTCAAAGTCTTTGTTAAGCATTTCCCTGATACGATCCTTGAATTCGTCGGGGTTACTAACTGCACCTTCACCAAAAACTTTGTCAAATAATTCCTGGTTCAATTCTGCATTTGCAAATTTCTGGACATTTTTTACTGTAAACCTGAATAATGAAGCGCTGATGTCGCCAACTTCTTCTTTATCCTTTTTCCTCAGTATGGAAGCGATTTCCCAATCGTTAGGGAATGTTTCGGAAAGGTTGAAAACAATCTCATCACCTACTTTGATATTTTCGAAAGGTTTTCTCCGTTCCTCATCTTTAATGATCGAAAGAAGGATAGAGGTGTCTTCGGCTGCTAAACCACCTTCCAACGGCTGTTTTTCATCGTCGAGTTGCACGATGTCACCGGTTATTTTTTCTTTAAAATCGACAACAGTGTCAGTTTCAACAAACTCACCGAAACGTGCTGCGTAATTTTCGACATTCTTGTCTATCAAATCTTCGTTTACAATGATTTGATATTTAGTGATTTTGTCATTTTTCGATAGGTCGATTTCTACTACAGGGGCAATACCCATTTCGAAGTCAAATGCAAAGTCATTTCCGATTTCCCAAGCCAATTCCTCGCCGGAGGTTTTTGGCATCGGATCACCCAATACCTGCAACTGTTCGTCCTTGATGTAGTTCTGCAACGACTCGGATACTAATTTATTGATTTCATCAACCAAGACAGCTTTTCCGTACATCTTCTTGACAAGGCCTTCGGGCACTTTGCCCGGCCGGAACCCCGGCATATTGGCTTTGCGACGGTAATCACGCAATACTTCGTTTACTTTGGGTTCATAATCGTCTTTTTTGATTTCCACGGATACTACGAGGCTCAAATCATCGGTCTGTTCTTTGCTGATGTTCATTTATAATAATATTTTAAAGCTCTTTTTAAATTCGGACGCAAAAGTAATGTTAATCTCCATAATATCAAAATTCGAACCAAAACGAAATGTTCGGTAAATTTGTCAGTTTCAATGAAGATCGAAGTTTGAAAATGAAGATTTCAAGCCAATCAAAAAATCATCCGGTTGAAACTTCATACTTCATGTCAAAATCAAAATTGTTTCAGCCATTGCCCCAATTCATCGAACGCCTGTTCCCTGACAGCCGGGAGTGACAGGATAATATCGTGCTTGGCTTGTGGTATCACTTCAATAGTAATATTCTTACCTAATACAAGCGACCATTTTTTGATGTCCTCCACATTTAAAACCACGTCAGTTATTGGTATCTGGTCGTTCCATTCGCTTTCGCTACCGCTTTTGTCCGAACACATCACCAATATAGGGCATTCTATCGACAATCCTTTACGGATCCTTCCCTGTGCCTTTCGTATCGCCCTGAGCCATCCTGCACGGGTTTTATTTTGCAACAATTTCAATGAAAGATCATAATCCCATTCGCCACGGTAGTCCTTGTGAAGACTTTCGCCATAATATGGCGGGGAAGATATCGGCAGTTTCATGTTTGGAAAGATACCGCCTAACATCACGAAAACCGGTGTTACGACGTTACGGGTAAACCAACCTGCATTTAACTCCAGGAAAGGGCTATTCAAATATAAAGCATCAATGGTTTTGCTTGCAGCACGGTCGGATGCATACAGCGAAGTGATCAATCCGCCCATTGAATGTCCGTTCAGCAACATGAAGGTATTATGATCCCTGTTACGGACGATCTCCGTAGCCATATCCAATTCCTCATAATAATCAGTGATGCGGCGCAGGCTATACCGTATCTGTTCCGGCAGCAATGCCCGGCCATACCGGCGCAGCTCTAAAGCATAAAAATTGTATCCTTGAGACAGATACCAGTCAGCCATGTGATCCTGGAAAAAGTAATCATTATAACCATGTACATATAAAACAGCTTTATGCGACGCCATGGGACATTGTTTACTAATCAATACGGCTACGGGCGTCCCATCGAAGTCCGGCTTCAATGTGAGTGCTTGTACGGAATAACCTTTAGCCAACAGGCTACTATCAGCCACTGCATATATGTTGTGACAGTGTAACCATAGCAAGAGAGATAAAAACAGGATGGCTATTCGGCTTATCTTCATGTTCGCATTTTTTGTCAAAGGTAACATTTGTTATACAAGTTTCAGATTTCTCATCATCAAAAATCTATTTCTTGTGTTTCATGATGGACACAAAAGGTGGAGAATATTATTACAAAAAAATCCGCCATATTGGCGGATTCAACAAATCATTTACACTTTATGATATTAGTGTTTATGAATATTTCTGTATCAGGAAAAAGTGGCCTAATGTGCCATTATAGTGTAAAAGAACTCAAAACAATATTGTTCAAATTACTCTAAACGGTACATTTCTTTTATTGATTGCTTAATAGCAAAACTCATGCCAAACTAAACAACTAATTTACGTCAATTCCTATTTTCCTCATCAATATCGAGGCGTTCAGGCTGGTGCAAATACCTTGATGCAGTTTATAATCGAATGACATATCTTCACCATTAATTTGAACATCGAAATGCGAATTACTGACGCTCTGGGGCAATTCCTGTTCCAATTCGCCCAAGGCCAGGTCGTGGGTAGCGATGATTCCCGATACCTGTTGCCTGGCCAATTGTCGGATCAAGGCCATCGAACCGATCTGCCGGTCACGCGAATTGGTACCGCGCAGGACTTCATCCAAAAGGAAAAACACCTGTTTGTCATCTTTAGTGATGTCAATCAGTTGCTTAAGCCGTTTCAATTCGGCGTAGAACGACGAAGTGTGTTCTTCAAGATTATCGGCAATGCGCATATAAGTGTACAATTGGCAGTTGGTAATAACAAAAGTGTCGGCGCAGGCAGGTGCCCCGGCCAAAGCCAGCACCATGTTCACACCGATGCTCCGTTCGAAAGTGCTTTTACCCGACATATTCGACCCGGTAACAACAGCTATCTGTCCTGCTCCGGTCAAGGAAAAATCATTACAAATCCGTTCTTTTCCGGGAATTAAGGGATGTCCGGCATTTTTTGCTTCGAGCGTAAAATACTCGTCCCTAATTTCGGGTATTGCCCATTCCGGGTTGTTGTGCAACATGTTGGCAAAACTTGACAGCGCTTCCACTTTAGCCATGGCATCGAACCATCCCGGTAACTTTTGTCCTGCACCGGCCCGCCAGCGTTCCAACCACACCAGATGTTTATAATCGAAGAAAAATAATATATTCACCGGAATATAGATCATATTCAAGCGGTAGTCCAGTTTCCTGATACGGTTCTGTAATGCTTGTATCTGCTGCAATGCGTTACTTTCGACAAAACAATTTCTTAGTGAAACCAGATAAGGCGAAGTAAACCCGGACCTGGTTACCAAGCCGATCAATTCTGTATATGTACTGATGAATTCCACTTTGTGAGACACTTGTTGATGGAGGAAATTAACTTTCTTGGTCACCGATCCGTAAATAACAAAGTGTACCGCCACCAACAACCATGCAAAAATGGAAGGTATCCAGCCAATGACGGATATGATAATAGTTAAGAGTGTTATCCACGGCAGGACTTGCATAGTACGTAATAATTTGCGGTTCCGGGAGAGTTCAGCATCGCTGTGCAGCCATTCGACAAATCCTGGTAATTCCTTGCCCACATCCTTATGTTTCAACCCGATGGCCTGCATTTCCTGACGGAGGTCAATCATACCAGCCAATTCCGTCACAGCTTGTTGCCGGGCTTCAATTTCTGTTGTTGCAGTCGGTTTGCTCAGCCAACTGGCCAACATGTCGCTTCCCGACGGACTGGTAGTACGGTTCATATAGCGGAACAGCGAATGTATACCAAAGATGTCCAAATCGGATGTATAGTAATGTTTTGTATTTTCGTATTGTGTCCCCGGTGCATAAGCAGAATAATCACCATCAAGGCAATTGAGCTCCTGCTGGTTGATGATTTTCAGGCGTTCTTTTTGTTGCTGACGTTCAATGTTTGCCAAATGTTTTTTTAGGCAAACAGCAAAAATTACCAACAATACGAGAACCGTAACCGCACTTAGCCATGCAGATATAGGATAGAAGACTATTCCAAGCGCAATAGCGGCAGTTATGATCAACAACCGCAACCATGTATAACGGTTATTTTGCCGTTCACAGCTTTTTTCTTCTTCTGCAAAATATTGGATGCGGGTTTGGTAAAAATGTGATAATAACAATGATTTATTTGGTGACATGTGACGGGTAACGAGAGGCAAGTTACGGATTACTTGTCTCTCGTAATTATTCTGATTATTTGGTTATTCTTGCAAAGATAAGGCTTTTTCGCGGCACTGCAATATCATCAGGCTGAAAAGCTTCCACACCATCCGGCATGCCGGATGGTACCACTCACTCATCAAGCTGACCTAAACTATTTTAAGGCTGGTTTCTTTGATGAGGCAACTGATATCGGCCAACGCTTCGGATAGTTTTTGCCGTTCGGCCTGGGTAAACCGGGCTGGCTTACCGTTCACCAAATTTCCATTAAGGCGCTGGTAGAGCCATTGCCGTGTTTTACCGAAATATTTTTCGGCTACATAGCTCAATGAGATCACCTTTGAGACTTCGCCAAGACGGACAATGTCTGTCAGTTCGTCGAGACGATCTTTCATATTTCGTAACCCCTCGAACATTTTTTCTTCTGCAAAATCAAGTTCTTCAGGCGTTTTTTGTTTGTATCGTTCCAAGCGTTTGTCATGAAATGCTTCTATTTCAGCGTCGGTGGTTAATTTGCTGAATTCTTCAAATTCAGCAAACATTTCTTCGGTTGGAAGGTATTTTTTTAAGTCCATGTCTTTAATATTACCCTCTCCCTTTTGAGAGAGGCGGGTTTATTATTCTTTTAATTTCTTTTTGAGTTCCAGAATTGCATCATGTATGGTATCCACGTACTTTTCGCGTTCTTTTTTATTTTTAATGAGCGGCTGCATTGAATGCAACTTAAGGATAAGTTCCAACCGCTTAATGTCATCGCGGATTTCATCTTTGTTTTCCATTTTTCAAATGGTTTAGATCAATACTCGGTTAACTTGACAATGCAAATATAATAACCTTTTGGTAATTTCAATTAAACTTTAACATTTCCAAATAAAAATGAAATTGGATAGAATATAGACCAAACTTACGAGACACAAATATGCGCGTAGGGACATCATTTGAGTATCATCCTCATAGTCATTACATCAGACAATCACAAAAAGCAAAAGCCGCAGAATCCCTGCGGCTTTTGAAAATTATAACATGGAATTACATTCCGAGACGTTTCTTGAGTCCGTCTAATTCGGCGGCCAATTCTTTCGGGAGGTGGCTACCGAAACGAGCAAAATGCTCTTCGATCAAACCTACTTCTTTTTTCCAGTCGTCGTTCTTTACTTCGAGTACTTTAGCCAACTTGGTTTCATCCATACCGGCTAATCCTTCGATATTGATTGACTTCGGAGCAGGAACTTTGCCTATTGCAGTATCTACGGTTTCGCTCTTGCCATTGCAACGGTCGAAAATATAAGCCAATACACGGCTGTTTTCGCCGTAACCCGGCCACAGAAACTTGTTATTTTCGTCCTTGCGGAACCAGTTTACGTAGAAAATTTTGGGCAATTTGGCGCCGGCATGTTGGCCGATCTTTACCCAGTGACCAAAATAGTCGCCCATGTTGTATCCGCAGAATGGAAGCATGGCAAACGGGTCGCGGCGAACGATACCAGCCTGACCGATATTGGCGGCAGTGGTTTCGGACGATACGATAGAACCCATGAATACACCGTGGTTCCAACTCATGGCTTCGTGTACGAGGGGTACTGTGTTCGGACGGCGACCGCCGAAAAGGAATGCCGAAATGGGCACACCTGCAGGATTTTCCCAATCCTTATCGATGGCGGGACATTGGTACGCCGGTGCAGTGAAACGGGCATTCGGGTGAGCGCAAGGTTCGCCCGATGCAGGATCGTGTACTTTATTCTTCCAGTTGATGGTGCCGGCAGGACATTCGGTGCCGATGCCTTCCCACCAGATGTCGCCATCAGGAGTCAAACCAACGTTGGTGAAGATGGTGTTGGCCTTGCAACTCAACATGGCGTTGGGATTGGTTTCCATCGAGGTGAAGGGAGCCACGCCGAAGAAACCTGCTTCGGGATTAATCGCGTATAGTTGGCCATCTTTACCGAATTTCATCCAAGAGATGTCGTCACCTACACATTCTACTTTCCAGCCGGGAATGGTGGGGATCAACATTGCCAGGTTGGTCTTTCCGCAAGCGCTGGGGAAAGCGGCAGTGATATATTTCTTTTCGCCCTGGGGATTGGTCAAACCGAGGATCAGCATATGTTCGGCTAACCAGCCTTGTTCCATAGCCATCACGGAAGCGATACGCAAAGCGAAGCATTTCTTGCCCAACAGTGCGTTTCCGCCGTAACCCGAACCATACGACCAGATTTCGTGGGTTTCGGGGAAATGGGTAATATATTTCTTTTCAATAGGAGCGCAGGGCCATTTCACATCTTTCTGGCCGGGGGCAAGGGGAGCACCTACCGAGTGTACGCAAGGTACAAAGTCGCCGTCGCCCAGTACATCCAATACCTTTTGTCCCATGCGGGTCATGATGCGCATGTTTACAACAACATAGGGAGAGTCGGTTATTTCAACGCCGATGTGGGCAATGTTCGAACCGAGCGGGCCCATGCTGAAAGGAATCACGTACATGGTACGGCCTTTCATACAGCCTTTGTACAATTCGCGCATTGATTTCTTCATTTCTGCAGGATCAGCCCAGTTGTTGGTCGGGCCTGCTTCTTCCTTCGTCTTCGAACAGATAAAGGTACGATCTTCCACGCGAGCCACATCACTGGGGTCCGACTGGAAATAGTACGAGTTTGGGCGTTTGGCTTCGTTCAGTTTAACGGCCATTCCGCTGGCTACCATTTCGTCTAAAAGGCGCTTGTTTTCGGCTTCCGAACCGTCGCACCAATATACACTGTCAGGTTGGCACCAATCGGCCCACTCCTGTACCCATTGTTTTAACTTCTGATTGTTTGTCATTTTTATAATTAATTATGAAATTATTGATACATCCAACGTTTGGTTACTCTCCGCTATTTACTCCGGAAAATTAACCCACAAAGTTATTTAAAAAGGTTGAATTTGGGTAATTGATACCGCGATTTGTACATTTTTTTCGATGCGGAAGTATGAAAATTGACAGAATTGTCCACAATACAAGTACCATTGCGGATTGTCGGATATGAAATATATACGGATTATCCATCAATTCGTTTACTTACGGATTAAGTTGCACATTGACTTCGAAGTTGGACTAATTTGGATTGCACCCAGTTTTTGAGTATTATTTTGTAAATATGATAAAAATTTGTAATATTGTGTCTTATTATTAGTGGTAAGCAAGTAGCGAAAGCACGGTGGATAATGCAAAAGCTGGAAAAAGAATTATTATATAATTTTTTGTCTGTTAAAGGAGCGGACATTAAACTAATAATGAAAAATGAAAAAAAGGATTTTATTGATTATTCCCGCATTGATTTGCGGAATGGTGTTGATAAGTTGCGACTCTGATGAAATCAATGGCAATGGGAAACCTACTATGTATAAAGAGTATGAAATTGCTGATTTTGTCAAATATGAAAATGACAAATTGAAATTCAACCTTTCTGCAACATTCCTGAAGAGTATTTATATTCAAAAGCGCAGTGAGCGTATCGAACTGACAACAGCCTGAACGGCAACAATAGACAGTAAATAAATTGATATATTTATAATATTAAATTAAAAAAATAGAGCGATGAAAAAGGCAGCAATATTATTAGTGTTAGGAGTGTTTCTGACCGTTTCGTGTGCAAAGAAAGAGCAGGAACTCCAAGCTTCAAATGTAAGTTTTACGCCATGTCAGCAAACTAAATCGACAACGGTTGAACTTTCGGACAGGGTAGATGTTGAATTCACCAATGAGGGTGTACAAATTACGTACTATAATTTCGGAGTTACATGCGATTTTACCACTGTAAATGTAACTCATACTCTCGTGAATGGTTTTTTGAACATTACACAGGAAGGTTCCCCCAATCAGGCAAATTGCATCTGCCATACTGATGTGTCATATACAATAAACGGGATTTCACAAAACGAGGTCAACTTAATTTTTATCAATGGCGAGCAGGTTTATTGTCATAATGATTACAACGGCAGCGACATGTCAGGCGTATATGTAGTCGGAGCATGGTATGAACCTGTGGTTGGCACGACAAAGTCAAGCTCAAGTGACTTCACATTAGGTATTTGGGGCGAGCATTTACTCACTGCATTTACGTCAGGTAATTCGCTCCATCTTTTTGCAAGCGAGAGTTCTCAATATGAAAACACAACGATTAATCGTACAAAAAATGTTACAGAGGGCGGAAATGTTGCAAAACTATGGAAAAACGGAAAAATGCAAACTCTTTCCAACAATTATTCATTTGCCTATTCCGTTTATGTATCGGACAACGATGTGTATGTAGCCGGAATTGCAGGCGGCGGGATAGGTGCTGCAGTTTGGAAAAATGGAAAGGTACAAGATCTTACACCCGGTGCTTACTTTTACACGGACGCTACTTCCGTTTATGTATCCAACGGCGATGTGTATGTGGTAGGGAGTGAATGGAATTATGCTAAACAAAACTATATTGCTAAACTGTGGATAAATGGCAAAGCGCAAGACCTCTCTTCCGGAACCACATCTATGTTTGCTAATTCCGTTTATGTATCGGACAACGATGTGTATGTAGCCGGATTAGAAATACCTGATAAAGACAAAGGCATAGCAATTGCGAAATTGTGGAAAAACGGGCGGGAACAAAATCTTACCAATGGAATAATTAACGCGGGGGCTTATTCCGTTTGTGTATCGGGCAACGACGTATATGTTGCCGGACATGAAGGGCGTAGTGCCAGACTTTGGAAAAACGGAGCAGTACAAAGCCTCAAAAACGGAACATCTGTCGATATTTATTCCCTTCCCGAGTACGCTTATTCTGTTTTCGTATCGGGTAACGATGTATATGTTACGGGCAGTCAAACTTGGAAAAATGGAAATGTACTTTATGAAAGGGGTGGAAATTATGTTTTTGCGTCTATTTTCGTGCTAGGCAACGATGTATATACAGTAGGGAATGAAACTGATTTCCAAGGCGGATATTCTGCCGCTAAACTTTGGAAAAACGGAGTAATACAAGACATCTCCAATGGAAGTATAGAGTCGTATGCTAATTGTGTTTTTGTAAAATGAATTTTACGCTGACAATAAAAAGGTAACCGACACGTCTGGTGGAAGATGGCTGCCAAAATACCGAACGTGCAACTGGCGGTTTACCTTCGATGTTGTGTAAAGCCGCACCACGTTGTGTGCAATGTTGAGCGTTCTGATAAGTTTGTAAAATCCTCGACAACAACCTGACAAAGCAGGCAATGTTAGAAAAATGGACACGATCTTAAAAACCAGTAAAATGACCAAGCAGACGTTATACATATTAATCATCTCAATTTTAACGACTTCTTGTGCGACAATAATGAATCAGTCACACAAATATGTAACTGTCCATACAACCAAACAGAGCAAAATCGTTTACAAGCAAGACACAATTAACACTATTGATAATAAAGCGCATCTGAAAGTTGAAAGGAAAAAAGAAGCCTTATCATTTGAAGTAAGTGCCGATACCTTGACGAAACCTGTCAGAATTAATCCAAAAAATTCCATGATGTACTGGTCAAATATTATTTTCAATTTTGGATTAGGCATGTTTGTAGACAATCATAATCCCAAACGTTACACTTACCCTGAAAAAATTTACATCAACTCAACAGACGTACAAAGCAAATATTACAGGTATGGCAAAGCAAATAACAAAGGAGAAGTATACTTGCATCTATCGCTGCCGGTACCACCATCGTTCTGTTTTTTCCTAATGAAACCGGAAAATGAAACCGGAAAATATCATGCAGGTATGGAAATTGTTGCCATCGGACTTGATTATTACCATTCAAAGAATCAGTTTGTTCATTTGGGAGGTTCATATTATGAGGGCGGCAGTTTAGGCATTAAAGAAGATCGTGAATATGTAAATTCATACTACTTTTGCCTTTCGAACAACCACAAAATTGGGCGATTTTCGATTGGTTATGGACTGTCATATGCAAAAAACACATGGATATATGAAAAGTGGAAGTGGACGTGGCTTATTATTCCAGTAAAAACAGAAAGCGTTAAGAAAAATCACAACGCATTTGGCTTAACATTTCCAGTTTATTATCAGTTGCTAAGTTGTGTCAATATTGGAGTTGTATATAGACCGACTTGTTACAGGCCAAATATGGCAGACAGGTTTTCGTACGAACATTTGGTGAGTATTGATTGTGCATTTAAAATAAGACTGAAAAAATAAGATATTGTCTATTATTTATTGATATATATATTATCTTTGTAGTCAAAAATGGAGATTATGTTAAGTATTGCTGAATATTTTTGTCCCAATGAGCGCTGCAAGGATTATGGACTTCGAGATCAGGGGAATATAGTCAAAGCCGGGACTTACCTCAAAGGAGGGGAAAGAAAGCAGATGCTCAAATGTAATATTTGTGGCCAGCGGTTTTCCGA
>JAVBSH010000112.1:0-37299 GCA_031547085.1 Bacteroidales bacterium | reverse complement strand
CCGGAAACGACTTTCGCATGATAGACCATACCTGCCCAGTTGTAGAAAGTTGATCCGTCCCGGGATGACCATGTATAATATGAGCACTTCCTTGAGCAAACTTTTAAAACTTTTGGTTAATTTCGTAGCCGATTCTTCCAGAAAAAAGCTACAAAGGTGCTTATAGTGGTTGAGTATACTGACTGTTTCCATTTTTGTGAGAATTAAATGATGAACTTTTCAGTTATTTAACCACTTTTTATCCAATTTATTTTATGATAAATTGATATTTAATAGCTTATAAATTTTTTAACGAAGTATTTGATATAAAGACCGAGTAATGGCAAAAAGCGGAAGGTTCATCAAACTTTCCGCTTTTTGTTGTAGCGTCGCTTTAATCTCTTAGGATCAGACTGTTCAAAAAGGTTTGTTTTATCGCGTCATTGGTAGGTGGGCATAGTCGGACAAATGTTCATTCTCAATTTTCAATTCTCCATTATTCGCCCTTGGTTCGTGAGAACGCTTCGCTAAGTTCGCTCGTGAAATCGGCTATCGCCTAAGTTCGCCGAACTAAAGGATTTTCATCTTGTAAATCATGTTAATTCTATCAGATGAGTAAATTATTTTATCTTCATTCCTTAATTTAAAAAGTATATTTTTGTAGCCGTAAAATTACAATGTGTATCCTCACAAAAATGTACTGGAATGGAGCATCAGAAAGATGATCGTGTTACGCAATTAGAAGATGAAGCACGCTCATTGAAAGCGCAGTTGAAGCAAGAACAAGAAGAGAAGAATAGCTTGCTTGCCGAACTTAAAAACGAAGTCCGGAAAACAGGTGAACAGAACTTGAAGGCTGAAAAAGATCGCCTGCAGGAACTCAACTTAAAACTGCAATCAGCCAACGAGGAATTGGCCGCTGCTAATGAGGAACTGGCTGCTACCAACGAAGAGTTTGCCGTTACCACCGAAGAGTTGCATAAAACGAATGATCTCTTAAGCGACGAAATAAATGCCCGTATAGAGGTGATGAAAAAATTGGGAGACAGCGAAATCACCATCTATAACTTCATCAACCAGTCGTTCGAAGGTATCATCATTATGGATGATCAAGGCGCAGTTATCGAATGGAACAATGCAATGGCGAAGCTATCGGGAGTTCCACGCGAGGATGCCCTGGGAAAATTCGAATGGGATTTATTGAAACTCCGCTTGTCGGAAGAAGATTACCCGCCCGAAGCTTTCGAAAAGCTGGTTCAATCACGATTACAATATATCAACGGTGGCCGCGACCAAAAGCCGGTTACCGAAGAAATCATATTTCAACACCCTGATGGAACAAAATCCTACCTGCAGGTATTCATGTATCCCATCGGTCTGGCCGAAACATGTCAGTTTGGTCGGGTAGTTCACGACATTACGGAGAAGAAAAAAGCCGACATGGAATTGAACCAGTATCGTACGCAACTCGAATCGATGGTTGAATCCAAAACTAAGGAATTGATGGTCAGCCAGGAAAATTTGCTGTCGTTGAGCCACCGCCAGGCATTGTTTATCAAAGTACTGCAAATACTGCAATTAGAGCCAGACGTACTTACGGCTATGGACATGGCGCTTGGCGAAATCGGACGGTATACCGGCGTTGACCGTTTGGCGACATGGGAAAACCATCCCGACGGAGTTACCTACGGCTGCACTTACGAATGGTGCAACGAAGGCATCGAACCCGCCATAGATTACCTGCGGAGCTTGACCATTGAAGCGGGAAAACCGTGGTTCGACATGCTCAAAGACGACAACATCATTTGTACATCCGATATCTATTCGCTCGATCCCTTTATCTCGGGAATGTTGGAAGTACAGGGTGTAAAGGCCATCGCTGTCTTTCCCCTGTCGCAGTTAGGCACCCAGTTCGGTTTCCTTTCGTTTAACTTTTGTTGGGATAAGCAATGGGATGAAAAAGATGTGGAACTGATGAGCCAGATATCACAAATCGTATCCACCGCCACGAAACGCTGGCAGATAGAGACATCCTTGCAACTGTCGCGGCAAACCATGCAAACCGTATTGAATAATATCAGTTCTAATATTTTCGTAACCGATTTCGAATCTAAAAAAGTACTTTTTGCCAACAAAGCGTTCAAAGATGCGGCCGGACAGGAAGTGGAAGGCATCGAATGCCACAAAATGCTGCAAGCGGGGAGAGAAACACCGTGCGAACGTTGTCCGCAGTCGTTTCTTCGCGATCATAATCATCTTCCAACAGGTTACATCCATCATTGGGAAGATCGCAATGAGATTACCGGACGTTGGTACAATATCGCAAGTACGGCCATCAAATGGGTAGACGGGCGGACAGCAATCATGGAGCTGGCGACCGACATTACCGACCGTAAGCAGGTGGAAATGGAACTGATACGCGCTAAGGAAAAAGCAGAAGAGTCGGATAAACTCAAATCGTCTTTCCTGGCTAACATGTCACACGAAATACGTACCCCTGTCAACGGAATCACCGGATTCATCCATCTCCTTAATTCAGATAATCTGTCGTCACAACGCCGCCGGGAATATATCAATATCATCAACAACAGCAGTGTGCAATTGGTGAAACTGATAGACGATATCATTGACATTGCTAAGATCGAAGCCAAACAGATGAACGTCAATCCCGCCCCCGTACAGATCAACAGCCTGATGGACGAATTGCATCTCTATTTCGAGACTTACATGCTGACCAACAATAAAGGACACATTTCGCTGATACTCGACGACAGTCAATTTGTGGACAATCTTAGCATTTACGTTGATTTGACCCGTCTGCGGCAGGTAATCACCAACTTGATCAACAATGCCATTAAGTTTACCGAAAAGGGATACATCCGTTTCGGCTACCGACAACTGGCGCCATGTAAACTCGAATTTGCAGTGGAAGACACTGGAATCGGGTTGAATCCCGAACATAAGGAAATTATTTTTGAACGTTTCCGTCAAATCGAACTTACCAGTACCAGGCTGTACGGAGGCACCGGTTTAGGCTTGAGCATATCGCGCAGCCTTGTCCAAATGATGGGCGGCAACCTGTGGGTAGAATCTGTCGAAGGCGAAGGCTCAACATTCTACTTTACGATATCAACCTGCCCATAACGACTGTATTAAGTAATTGACAATTGACATTTCAATGTCATTTACTTAAGGGATGTTTCCATGCGCAAACTCGTACCCTGCCCGAATGGCTGGGTCAGGCGGGCATAGTGGGGATAATTATTTACTCGCCTGAATGACCGTCATTAACCATTTATCATTAACCATTTATCATTATTTATATGAAAGTTATCGCTATCAACGGAAGTCCCAATAAAAAAGGAAATACATGGTTTGCCTTGAAAACAGTTGGAGAAGTTTTGATCCGGGAAGGGATCGAATTTGAAATACTCCATATCGGGAATAAAGCTATCCATGGTTGTATTGCTTGCCGGCAATGCATCAAAAATCAGGACAACAAATGTTCCATCCGCAATGATGACCTGAACAATTGTTTGCCTGTTATCAAAAAGGCAGATGGAATTATACTTGGCTCTCCCGTTTACTATTCGGGCATTGCCGGTACCATGAAATGTTTTCTCGACAGGATGTTTTATGTCTCCGCAGCAAATGGCAACTGGATGCGCCATAAGGTAGCCGCTTCGGTTGTTGCTGTCCGCCGTTCGGGAGGTTCAATGACTTTGGACAGCCTCAATCATTACCTGACCATTTCCGAAATGGTGGTAGCGGCGTCCAATTATTGGAATATCATACATGGGATGCAGGAAGGAGAAGCCGAACAAGATGCCGAAGGAGTGCAGATCATGCAAATATTGGGAGCGAACATGGCGTGGTTGATGAAAATGAAGCAAGCTAACATCGATATACAACCACCCCAGTCGACGGATAAAGTTTTCATGAATTTTATCCGGTAACACTTATTAAATTAAGAGTGAAGAATTAAGAATGAAAAATTAAGCGTTAGCACTCTTATCGGGAGGGTGTAATATTCAAGCCAATTATTAATCAATATGGTTTAGTTAAGCATTCACAGAATTGTTCTCTGCCTATTCCTAATTCCCGAGGCAAATTAAGTTAGCCTTTCAGGCTGACGATCTTAATCGGGCTGAAAGGACAGTTTAACAAAACGACATTGAATTATCAATTATCAACTGTCAATTATCAATTTTAATAGGAGGATGCCTTTATAAGCTCGATGATATTCGCAAGATTTTGTGTCTCCGTCCGGTTGATATATGATTTGTATGCAATCAGATATTTTCCTTCGATGTGTTCAACAGCTATTTCCACACCTTTACCTTTCCAGATGAGTATATCGTTTTCCGGCTCGAATGGCTCATATCGTTCTGTCAGGAACTCGATCAGTTTTTCATCCTGAATTCCTATTAGCCGAATTCCGGAAGAAATCAATTTCTTGTTATTGTCGAACAGATAGAAGACAGATATCACCGGTGTTGCTTTATCCTCATATATCAACATATTTTCTATTTCCTGTAAACATGTTCTTTGCTCTTTAACCTTCACATCTGCCAACGATACTCCGAAATCAGTCACAGGCTCCTGATATAGGTTGTTTTTAGGTTTGACAGTTATGGAACATTGACAGGAAAGTCGCTGGTCGACGGTTTTAACAGAGATGGAACATGTTCCCACATGCAGGCTTCGGATGATGCCAGAATCATCGATTGTGGCTATATAAGGATCACTGGATGAATAAACATATGTTTCAGGAGCAGTTGCATCAAGAGGTGCATGGTATACTTGTAGCTTGGTCTGTTTGCCGGCATTGGTTTCCAAGCGGGGAGAAACAGAAATCGAATCCACTTTGGGATATTTTGTACACGCAGCCATGATAACGACTATCCATATGACCAACAACTTTTTCATCGCAATTACTTACCCGGGATTCAACAAACAGAAACTTCATATACGCTAACCAGTATCAAAAATACGACATGAAAAAGGTTTTATTACAATATTTTGACGTGTATTATCTATTTGTTTATGAGTGTGTAAAAATATTTGATAAGCGAAAAAACAACGACGGATTGGTGACGGATAACAAGTGACAAGTGAAGAGAGAAGAATTTTCAGTCATTCAGTTATTCAACAATTCAACAACTTTCCATTTTCCACTTTCAATTACTTATCTTACCTTTGAGGTTGAATCCGTGTTGGGCGTGGCCTTGACATCGATTTAGAATCTTTAAATTTTATATCATGAGTCGTTTGCGTTTTGGAGTAATCGGTACTAATTTCATATCCGATTGGGTGATTGCCGGAGGAAGACAGGATGAGCGTTTTGAACCAGTTGCCGTCTGTTCCCGTACACAGAAAACTGCTGATGCTTTTGCTTCTAAGCACCAGATACCTCATACTTTCACATCGCCGCAAGAAATGGCTGCCAGCCCGTTGATTGATGCCGTGTATGTGGCGTCACCCAATGCATTGCATGCTAGTCAGAGTATCCTTTTCATGGAACACGGCAAGCATGTGTTGTGTGAAAAAGCATTTGCTTCCAATGCCCGTGAGGCGAGGGAAATGATAGCGGCAGCGCGTAAAAACAATGTGACATTGATGGAAGCAATGAAACCCACGTTTACTCCCAATTTCTTGAAAATACGTCAGGCTTTGGATAAAATAGGTAAAGTCCGCCGTTATTTTGCCTGTTATTGCCAGTATTCTTCAAGGTACGACAAGTTTCGTGAAGGTACCGTACTGAATGCTTTCAAACCGGAATATTCCAATGGGGCATTGCTCGATATTGGCGTATATACCATCTATCCGATGGTCGTGCTGTTCGGTCGTCCGCAAACCATTAAAGCTACAGGTTTCAAGTTATCATCGGGTGTTGATGGCGAAGGATGTGTCGCATTTGGTTATCCCGAAATGGATGCCTCGGTGTTGTATTCCAAGATAGCCAACTCTTCGCTGCCTACCGAGATACAGGGTGAAGACGGTAACATACTTCTCGACCGGATCAATATCATTGGTACAGCCAACGTTTTGTACCGCGATGGACGAAAGGAAGATTTGACCTGTCCTCCCGATAAAAACGAATATTATTATGAAATAAAGGAGTTTATAGATATCGTACAATCAGGGAAAAAGGAGTCGGAAGTGAATAGTTGGGAAAATACCCTGATCACGATGGAAATTATGGATGAAATCCGGCGGCAGTTAGGAGTAATTTATCCTGCAGATAAAAAGACCAACTAGTTAATGGTTAATTATGCGAATCAAGGATTAGATGGATTTTATTGATCAGCTTGAAAAGCTGTATTTTCGTAACCTCGGGTTGCGCTTAGCTTACCCGAGGAAAAAAATACACATCTTACCTGCCTGCAAGGCAAAACCATATCAAAACCAAAACGCTGTCTTACAGGCAGATGTCCTGTTATATTGCTTTTCCGAAGGTCAACGACCTCCGGTTATAAAAATATAGCTTTTCAAGCTATTCTTGCTTTCAACCTTTGAGTCGCATTAATTGTTTATTGTTAATTAATTGTTCGCCAAGCTTGTCCGTCTAAGGTGAACTCAGGCAAGCGTCATTAACCATTTATCATTCATCATTACTTCGCATGGACTCTTATTCATTATTTGAATTTAATCAATGTATCCGGCAATGCCTTAAGGGTAATATGCCGCAGTTGTACTGGGTAGTTGCCGAAATCAACGAAATACATGTCAACAGCGCCGGGCATTGTTTCATGGAATTGATCGAAAAAGCCCAGCAAGGCGAACAAATCATAGCCAAAGCCAGAGCTAATATCTGGGCATATCACTTCCGGATGTTACGGCCTTATTTTGAGACGATGACCGGACAAAGGCTCACGGCAGGATTAAAAGTGATGCTTCAGGTAAGTGTTGAATTTCACGAGGCATATGGCTTGAGCCTGCAAGCAACAGATATTAATCCTGCTTATACTGTCGGCGACCTGGCTTTACAAAGGCAGGCTATCATCCAAAAACTCACCGATGAAGGCGTAATCGACATGAATCGTGAGTTGGAATTGACAGTTGTTCCGCAACGTATTGCTGTCATATCTTCGGAATCAGCCGCAGGATATGGCGATTTTATCGATCAGCTACACCACAACCCGTCAGGATACGCTTTTCATCATACTTTATTCCAGTCCGTTATGCAGGGTAATGAGGCTGAAGCGACCATCATCCATGCGTTGGAACAGATTTTCGATCGCGAAGAGGAATTCGATGTAGTCGTGATGATCCGTGGAGGAGGTTCGCAATCTGATTTGAATTGTTTTAACAGCTATGCACTGGCCTGTTGTATGTCTCAGTTCCCTTTGCCTATTATTACCGGCATCGGCCACGACCGCGACGAGACGATTGCCGATCGTGTGGCACACACTGCCTTGAAGACCCCTACAGCTGTGGCTGAATACCTCGTCAACCGGTTATCATCATTTGATAACTACCTTGGAGAACTGGCACAACGACTTGCCGAAACGGTTGCGTATAGCCTGGAAGCCCCTGAAGATATGTTGCAACAGCAATCGCTGCGGTTACAGGTACTCCTCCGTTCTTTTTTACATGAGCAGGACAAGAAGTTACAAGCGTACCGGTTCAGCTTATTGCATGGATCTTCAATTTTGCTTTCGCAAAAACGTTTCGAACAGGTTCGCTTGTCCTCGTCTGTCTCGGCTACCGGAACCAGTGCCATTCAAAAGAACAGCGCGCAAATGACAAATTTACAACAACAGTTCGCCAGAACGATTGGCGATGTGTTATCCAATAAACAAAATCAGATCAAATGGTTGGATTATAAGCTGGAATTACTCAATCCGGTCAATCTCTTGCAACGCGGTTATTCCATTACTCTTTCCGGGAAGAAAATTGTTCGTAGCGTTAGTGATTTAAAGAAGGGACAACAAATTGAAACCGTACTTAGCGACGGGAAAGTAGAAAGCGTCGTTAAGTAATTAAGAATTAAGAGTTAAGAATTAAAAATTAAGAACTTAGCGTTAGCGATCTCACCGTAGGTAATTGAGAACTTAGCGTTAGCGATCCTGCCCGACTATATCGTTCAGGCGGACTCACCGTAGGTAATTGAGAGTTGGCAGTGGCGGTAAGCAGTTGGCTGTTTGAATTATTGAATTGTGGAATCGTGGAATCGTGGAATTATTGAATCGTTAAAATTTAAAGTTAATATTCAATCGATATTCAATACTCAATGTCAAAGTTTTGGTTTGCGGAAAAAACGTAGTTGTGTTATTTTAGAAATATTTTTCCAGACCAATGATCGAAATCCACCAATGTTATTATTTTTCATAGCCTTAAAATCTTCCTGACTTTTGCGTAAAATGTTTCTGATGCTTTTGTTGCTGATTCCTCCCATCCGCATCCGGACGATAATGTGGGGCAAATATTCGCTTTTGAATTCAGGCAGGCTAAAAAAGCGTAAAACAATATCATAATCAGCAGCTATACGCAAGCAAGTGTTAAAGTTACCGTATTTTTCGTAAATATTCCTGTGGACAAAAAGCGTGGGGTGGGGCGGCATCCAACCCTGCTGTAATAATTTAGGGGTAAACTGGCAACTTTTCCAAAAACGAATAACGTCATATGTGTCTGAACGGGACACATACACCAAATCGCCGTATACAGCGTCACAACCTCTGGTTTGGAAAACATCCATCACATGCCCGATCACAAAATAGTCGTGAAGGATATCGTCGGCGTGTAAAAAACCGATCACTTCGCCGGTAGCTAAAGCCAATCCCTTGTTCAATGCATGGTAGATACCATTGTCAGGTTCGCTGATCCATTTAAAGAGAACCTTACTGTATTTTTTGATAATATCGACCGTACCGTCTGTTGAGCCCCCATCCACAATAATATATTCGATGTCCGGATAACTTTGAGTCAACACCGACTGTATCGTCGCCTCTATGGTGTCGACATTATTGTACGAGGCCGTGATAATGGAAATAGTCAAATCAATTTTTGATTTTTATTTTCAATTACTTGCTAACGCTCATGGGAACGCTTTGCTAAGTTTTTAATCGTAGTGGCAAAGTTATGTAATTGTTGTAAATAATTTTCAAAAAAGTTGACGAGTGGTGAAAAATAATGACGAGTGACTGAATAATAGATCGTAAGAAATGTAAGATGGTAAGACGTGTAAGACCGTAAGACATGTAAGATAGTAAGATTTGTTGAATTGAACTTCAAACTTGAACCGAGCCTGTGAACTTAGCGTGAGCAATCTCATGACCGAAGGGAATAATTTTCAATTGCCAATTACTTAACAACGCACAAGAACTGTATACGCTTCACTCTAATGATTCCCTCAGTTCTTCAGGATTTCTCCGGCAATCCCATATATACACAATGACAATATCCATATTTTCAATCACATATTCAACTTTATAATTTCCTACTACAAGAGAACGGTAAGTTTTTGCCATATCTGTTAATAGTGGATCAATGGCTGCTAAATACGGGTTGGTTATCAACAGGTTTATTCTTGTGATTATTTTTGAAACGATCTTATTTGCAGCGCTTTTATTCTTCCCGGAAAGGTACTTGTACAACTGTCGAAGATCTCCCCGTGCCCGTAAATGCCACAAAATTTTATAATCCATATTCTTTCATCACTTCATCATGCGGGATTCCTTTAAAATTACCGGACATATACTCTTCTTCGAACTCCCGTATTCTTTCCCGCAGTTCTTCCACCGAATACGATAGCGGATTTACATCATACAACTTTTCAATCTGCAAAACCCTGTTTTCATCCACATCATTCATGATGGCTCGACTCAACCTGATCTTTCTTTGCTCAAATTTTTTCATTTCCAATACGGTCATGACATCATATTTTTAACCATTAACGCACAAATATAGTGCCGATTTTAAATAGTTACAAGGACAAGTTACAGGTGACAAGTGACGGAATAAAAGATGATAAGATTGTAAGAATTGAGTCATGGAATTATTGAATAACTGAACTTGAAACTTGAAACTTTTTTATCACAAAGGGTTGTCACAAAGTTTTGATGCTGGGAAATTACCTCCGAGTGAAATCGGTTACTTCGTGAGATCGCTTCGCTAAGGCTGCTCAGTTCATGGTTGAGCAATGAATGCCAAAGATGTTATTTTTCAATTGTTATCAGCTTGGTACTATCCTCATTTGTATATTCCAATTTATCACATACCATCATAAACTCAAATGTGCCAATTTCAGAGTCCTCTGCATGTCGTATCGATGGCCCGATAATTACATCAATGTCTAAAAGCGTAAACAATGCTTCTTTCAATTTTTCAAAATCTTTTGTATTAAAACTCGCTGAAATTCTTATTTCCTTCATGGTGTTTTTTTGTTCGATGATATGCCGGAATAGCTGAGTAATTGAGTAATTGAATAATTGAATTTTAAACCCAAAACTTGAAACTTGAAAAGTCAATAGTTTAAAATCGTCTTAGGGTCTATATTCAACGTTTTATATAGCTTTTGAGCAAATTCGAAACTTAACTTTCTTTTGCCGTTCAAGAACCGCGAAAATGAAGGTTCGGGAACTCCTAACAGTTTTGCGGCATCGCGCTGCCTTAACCCTCGTATTGCCATCTCTTTTTTTACCGATTTTACTAAAGGTGGTTCGCCAAAGTCAAATGTCATGTATTCCGCTTCGTACATGCCGCACAAGCGCGATAAACGACCTATTTCGCGTCTGTATTTGTTGTTGGGGTCAGGTGTTGCCAAATGTCCGCCTAACGTTGCTTCCTGTATCAAATTTTCAAGATGTGCGTTTAGCATTACATATTCTTCTTGGGTCGTTATCTTGCTTACATCTTCAAGTATCTTTTTCATACTATTTGATTTATAATATCGAACAATCTTTTATTTTATCATATTCGCCGTGTGTACCCGCCCATCGGATATTTACGACTCCATCCATAAAAATGATGATGGTCACAAACCTGTAATGATCTCCTTTGATATCAAATACTACACGGTCATTACCTACATAATCGGCAGAACGAAATGTATTCTTTACATCCACAAATGACGTCCATTGAGCATTTTCAACTTCTACAAGCCATTTTGCAATGGGCCTCATTGCATCGGCATGTTTACGCGCAAATTCCTCTAAAATAAGACGATTTGTAATGATCATCCGCTGAATGGTTTTCACAAAAATACACTAAATTACCATAATTGCAAAAAGTTTGCCGTAATAGCAAATTACCCTTTTGTTTTTTTAATCTTTCCCCTTTTCTGAATGATTAAGAGGTTACACTGAGAAACGCTGAGCAGGCACTGAGATCCACTGAGAAAAATAGTTAGTTACAAGTTACGAGTTACAAGTGACGGAATAAAAGATCGTAAGAAGGATGGAATCCTTGAATCATGGAATTTTTGAATTTTTGAATAACTGAACTTGAAACTTCAAACTTGAAATTTTTTTATCACGAAAGGTTGTCACAAAGTATCACAAAGGTTTTGATGCCGGGAAGTTACCTCCGTGAAATCGCTGCGCTAAGTTCGTGGCTGAGCTCTGATCGCCAAAGATATTATTTTTCAACGGTTATCAGTCCGGTATGATCCTCATTTGCATACTCCAGCTTATCATATGCCATCATAAACTCAAATGTGCCGATTTCAGAGCCTTCTGCATGTCGTATCGATGGCCCGATAATTACATCAATATCTAAAAGCATAAACAACGCCTCTCTCATTTTTTTAAAATCTTTTGTATTGTAACTTGCTGAAATTCTTATTTCTTTCATGATGTTTTTGTTCGATGATATGCCGGCTATAATTGAATGATCGAATAACTGAATAATTGAACTTGAAACTTTGAATCCCTTTCGTGAAATTACCTTCTGTGAGATCGCTGCGCTAAGTTCGTGAATAATAATTTGTGAAAATTCGTGGTTCTAAACTTGAACTTCAAACTTTTTACCTCTCAATTTCTATTCCATATTTTTTCCAGGTATAACCAATAATTTCTCAATCTCTGCAAGAAGTGCCTTTGCCATAATTTTTTGTCCATATTTGTTTGGATGAATGCCATCCCTGAACATAGACTCATTTTCAAATAAAATACCTTGCACTAAAGGTATATCATTTTCGGAACAAAATTGTATAATTTTATCTCCCTGGTAGTCGTATTTTTGATTGACTACCTCGAGCTTATCGGGATGCAGGTAAATAAAAAATGGGATGTCTTTACTTTTTGTATATTGAAAAAAGGATGAAAAACCAGTATTAAACTCATTCCCTTTCACAATGGGCCCTTGGTATTCCTTCGTAATGCTTTTGGAAGTCACTTTCCAGGGAAGTAGATACCTGTTGAACAATTCATAAATCGCAGAAAATGCCTGTTTGGAAGGCGCACCCGGATGAACATCTACACTTTTCTCAAAAGTCATATTATCGTGAGCATCATGGCTGCTCACTACTAAAAAAATCAACTCTGCATCAAAATCTCCATATTTTTCAAGATAAGCATAACAGTTATCCGGTCCCCAGCTTCCAGCACTGATATTCAAACACCGGATATCGTCCCCATATTTTTTAGTTAATTCTTTTTCAATAATGGTGGTTGCTATAGAATCTTGATCGGTTAATGCGCCTCCATTAATCACTGAATCTCCAAATCCTAATATCCTGATTTTGTCAGTTTTTTTGAGTGGCTCGCTTCGCATGGAATATTCATTGTATTTCACATGATGACGGAATCGGAACCGGGTTTGGTTGGGCTGAGCGATATATTCAAAATCAGGATCCTCTTGTATAAGAATTATGTCACAAAATCCCCAATAATATCGAAGATATATTTCCACAGAAATGACAAAAACTACCAATATGATAGTAATTACACATATTTTTATCTTTGTCATACAGGTTTTCCTGATTTCGTAAATCTTAGAGCCTGTTTAAATTTGAGAATGATCATAATAATAGTATGTCATTGCGAGCGATAGCGAAGCAATCTTTTTGTATGACAGTGGATTGCTTCGTCGTTCCTCCTCGCAATGACGTGCTTTTTGCTTCTCCAACAATTATAAATTCCATTTTTAAACAGGCTCTTAGTATCTACGATATTACTTAATCGTCCGTTTACGGATAAATTGAGCTGGGTTACCCTGGTATATACTATATGATTCTAAATCAGAAGTAGCTACGGAGCCAACTGTTAGGATGGCATGTGATCGACAAGTTATACCCGGACAAACCACAGTTTGTGCCCCTATCCAAACTCCATCCTCTAATACAATGGATTTTATGACCAAATCGAAAGTCGTTTTTTTATAATTGTGATTTCCGCATAATAACATGGTTCCTTGCGAGATACAACAGTGGCTGCCGATGATAACTTTGTCGAGGTTATCGATCCAAACTTTTTCCCCAATCCAGCTATAATCCCCAATACTGAGGTTCCAAGGATATTTGATGTTGACCGACGGTTTGATGATTACCTTTTTACCAATCTTAGCGCCAAAAATTCGTAAAAGAACACATTTCAATCCCAAAAAAGGATTTAAGGGATTGAGAAAAAACAAGATGTTGGTAATATACCAAAGTCCTCGCACCATTGCATTGGCTCCAGGATGATACCAACTGTTGTTGTATTTCGAAAGGTCTGTAACCATGGAATATTAGCTTTCGAATAATTTTTTGTTTTGTTCGATAATCTCAGGGTTATTGATATAATCCTGTGCATAGTCATAAGCGCGACGACTCATAGCACTATATTCTTCTTCGCCCATTGAAGCACATTGGCAGATTACCTGTACAAACTTTTGGTCATTCATTAGTGGGATATCCCATCCGATACCTTTTTCTTCAAGTCCCCGCCAGGGAGTACAATCACTGATAATTACTGGACAACCGTATGATAAACTTTCCAAGACACTATGTCCAAAATTTTCCCCCCGTGTTGGTAAAAAGAGGAAATGCGATTGTTCGTATGCTTGTTGTAATTCTGCACCTGTAACGCTTCCTTTATAGGTAACACAAATATTGGAAGGGAGTTGTGCTATTTTACGCTGACATTCTTCCCAATACTGGGGCTCATAGATAGAACCGTACAAATCGAGAGATATTGTTTCTGCCGTACAGTTGGACAACAATTCAATGGCCAATAATGTGTTTTTTTCCGGGGCAATACGGGCAATACTTGTTAATCGCAATGCCCCTTTTGGCTTTGCGACCTGTCGATTATTCTGATTGACCGTATTCTTTGGCAGATTAGGAGCCAAGAATGTTTTAATGCGGTTTCCCAATAGTTTTTTGATATAGCGATCTTCTTCCTCTGTCGTTATATGAAAAAGTATGTTTTTATACAAATTTGTAATCCGTGCTGTCTTGAAGAACAATATTTTTTTCTTGGATTTTACGCTTAATGAATGAGCAGATATCATCCCTCGCGAAGAAATAATCTTCTTTTTCGGTTTGGTGAGAAAAATAGGAAGGAAGGAAAAATAACGCGAATAAACCCCATTGATGTAGGCAATATCAAAATCAAGCGATTTGATTACCCGTTTCAGGTTTTTGTAATTGAGTTGATCTTGCGAAAAATAATAAATATGAACACCCTTTTCCACGTCGTTCCATACATTGGATGTTACATTTGAATAGGGGATACTTTCACAGTAATCAGTATCGCGTGTAATGATATAAAATTCGAACCAATCTTTCAAGTGTGCCACCATGTTGGCATTGGATGTGATCGGCCCGCCCGCCTTGTAACCTGGGAGATACCAGTCAATGAAAATGAGAATTCGCGGTTTAGTCGATTTCATATCTTTCCAACCAATATTCCAATACAACTAAGTACCAAATGCGCGACCAGGTGATGGTTTTGTCTCCGGCAAGGAATTGTTGCCAGTATTTTAACAACCGGTCGGCTTTGATAAAATTACGATGGCTCAACCCAGCGATGTGGTGCTGGCAAAAATCCAACAATTCGTTTCTCATCCATACATTCCAGGGCAATACAAAGCCCATTTTAGGCCTGTTGACAATTTCGGGGGGCAGGAGGTCACCCATCGACTCTACCAATAACTTTTTGGGTGTTATGGGATTTTTTACTGTATCCGGGATATTCAAAACATATTCGATCAGGTCATTGTCCAGAAAAGGCAACCGGCCTTCAATTGGTATGGCCATTGCCATTTGGTCAGTATCCCTCAAAAGCACATGTTGCATGTAAGTGTCGAACTCAGCCAGAGTTACCTGCGACAATACCAGCTCTTTATGTTTGGGTATGTCCGCGCAGATGGCAGCCACCCTGTCATGATCTACATTTAGATTCAATAGCCCTGATAATTCGGCATCCAGGAACATTCTCCGGCCAATAGGGTAAGTGTGGGACAAATCCCATGATTTCATCTTCAAAATCTCGGCAAACTTATTGGTGCTGACAGATGGTTTCATTTTTTTTAGCGCATCACCAACAGACCCTTTGAGCCATTGCGGCATTTTTGCCCAGGCAGCATATTTGTCGTAAACAAGCGCCCTTTTGAAGTGGGCATAACCGGCAAATAATTCATCGCCGCCCAGCCCTGAAAAAGCAACTTTAATACCTCTTTTCCGCACTTCGCGCGAAACGATCCAGGTATTAGGCCCGTCGCCACTTGGATGGTCTATGGCAGCCAAAGCATCGGGCAGACTGGCTAAGAAATCCTTCGGTTGAAGGCGTATTTCGGTATGGCGGGTGTTGAATTTACGGGCAATCATCTCCGCATAACGCGCCTCGCTGTATTCACTCTCGTCGAAATTGACATTGAAAGTATTCACCGGTTCGTTGCTGAGTTGCGCCATCAGGCCTACCAATACGCTCGAATCAATCCCTCCCGATAGGAAAGCCCCCATGGGGACGTCGGCAATCATCCGCCGTTCAACTGATTTTTGAAGCAAGTGATAAATATCCTGCCTGATTTCTTTTTCATCTTTCCTGATGATATTTGTTCCCACGATATCCCGGAAACTTCCGTAACAAATATTTTCCACACTGAGTGCTGGTGTGGTTTTTATTTTCAGGTAATATCCCGCTTCCAGCATACGGACGCCTTCGACCAATGTGCGGGGTGCATGTACCGTTTGGTATTGGAAATATTCCAGCACACCTTCATTGTCAAGTTTGCGCGGCACAGATCCACTGGCCAAAAGCGAGCGCACTTCGGACGAAAAAAGGAAATAATCCTTACCTTGCGCATAATAAACAGGTTTAATCCCGCTTTTGTCGCGTACCAGGTACAGGGTGTTCTCTACGGTATCCCATAACCCGAAAGCAAACATTCCATTAAACCGTGTAAAACTATTGGCACCCCATTTCATAAAAGCGGCAATAATCACTTCGGTGTCCGACTTTGTCTGATATGGATAGTCGCCTAACTCGCTTTTCAGCTCACGAAAATTATATACTTCCCCATTATATACCAATATATATCGGCCATCGGGGCTATACATGGGTTGATTAGCATGTGCCGACAAGTCGACAATGGAAAGGCGGCGGTGCGCTAATCCTACCTGTTGCCCGGTATACATGCCACTATGGTCGGGGCCACGATGAGCAATGGCCTCGCTCATCCTTTCCAACGGAGCTTTCAGATCCCGATGATCAACTGTAACAATGCCCGCTATACCGCACATAGGTAATTGTCAATTGAGAATTGAAAATTGAAAATTAACGCAAAGCGTATTAAATCAATATGATACATCAAAGCAAAAACACTATTATTTAGAGTACAGATACTACTGAAATTTTTTATCCACTAATTACACTAATTTTCACTAATTATACTCGCACAAGTTGGGATGAGGTACAACCTCGTCTTAACACCATTTTGCATAACATAGCGCAAGCACCGAAGGTAAAACATGACTGTAAAAAGCATTATCAATTGTCAATTATTAATTGTCAATTGCTTTAGTGCCGTTTCAGCCCATATTTCCGGTGTGATCTTCATGGCCAATATGTGGCTGGCATCCCCCATATGGTTTAGTTCTTCCGATGGCATTGACATTACGAGTTTGAATATTTTTTTGAGTTCATCTTTTTTCAAGGGATCAAAAGTAAAGCCATTTTTATTTTCCTGCAAAAATTCGGATGCAGCCCCTACGCCTTTGGAACATATCAAAGGAAAACCCGCAGCAGCAAATTCGTGTACCACTACACCCCAGTTTTCCACGATACTGGGCAACACGAAAACACCGGTTTGGGCCACATAACCGGCCATATCGCCGGGTTGTACAAAACCAAGATGCTTGATTTGTGGATGTTCGATTCGTTGATCCCAAAGCTCGCCTGTGCCGACACACCATAATTCCCAATCTGCCGATTGTTCGCCTATAGCCTCGATAAAGGCGTTGCACATTGTTTGCATGTTTTTGAAAGCGATATAGCGGCCAACATATATGAAACGTTTAGGGAAACAGGCTCTCTTTGACTCTTTCGACGACTCGTAAAACCGGCTGTATAGAGCTACATCGGCCGAGTAAAATCCGGTCATAATCTGCCGGCATGCAAATCCAAGTTTTTGCGCATATTCCACTTGCGGTTGACCCGGCACCCATACATGCGAAAATATCCGTTTCAGATACAAGGGGCTGATGATCCGAAGCGCATATTGTTTCGGTGTGCCCAGCCAGAAATTATCCATGCTCAGCACGGTAGGGATTTTTCCTTTGAAATGCCGGGCCACCTTCATGTAATCCTTATCTACCCAACCACTGATAACCAAGATATCGGGCCGGATGTTTTTGCAAAGTTCCAGCAAGTTGACATCATCGTAGCTGGAACGGTCGTAATAGGTACAATTTTCGATTTCCGAAAACCGGAAAGGAGCTTCCGCATTCAGAGGGTATTTAACCACATGTACTTCCGCATTACAGGCAAGCGCCCGGAAACAAGACTCGGTATAGGCGGCTATTTCAGTATAGAGAAGTAGGATGATCATGAAGTTGGTTTGAGCTTATACTTTTTATTGGCATGTAAAATGATGCACAACATAATGATTAGGCTGATCGTATATGGATTGAGAGAGCCGGCAAGCCAGCTCTCGACATTAGTAGATATTACAACGCTACAAAACAAAGCCACCACTAATCCCGGTTTGGCGTATGCTCTGATAAAACAAACCAACCAGGCAAATATAAAAAAGATCAACCCGAACAAGCCTGTATCCAGCCAAATGGTGAGGTACGAGTTGTGTACATTGCCCTGGTGCCCCATATCAGAAGCTTCGTCGGAGATCGATTTCATATAATATTCCGAATAGCCGAATCCTTTGCTCAGCCAATAATTGCCGTTATTGATTTCTTCCCATGCTAATTCCCAGGCCACATCACGTCCGGATGTAACATCCTCCTGGTTCAGCCGCATATAGTCATTAAATCCTTCCTGCTCTACATCCTGATCCGGCAGCAATAATACTCCAATGCATACTACTATACATAAAAAAAAATACACAATTTGCTTGCGTACCCATACTAAAAAAATGCCGGTAAAAGTTACTGTTGACAGGATACCGCCACGCGATGCCGCCATGAACAATGCTATGGCAATAATCACATACGAAACAATCTTCCATTGTTTGCTAAAAAGTTGAGGGTGCAGGTGGTAGGAGATGGCAACCAATGCCGTAGTTAGGAAACAATAAATTCCTAATCCATTCGGGTTTCCAAATAACCCACCCGGTCGGCCGCCTCTAACACTAGCAATAGAGAGGTCGACCATATTCAGTATAATTCCAGTTACAAGAATAAAAAGATAAAACACGACCAACAACCGGATTAGATCTATCATATTCCGTGTACCCCGATTCATACATTTAACCATCAGCGTGGGTACAGTAAGCAGTAGCAAAGCATATGATGCTGTTTTTTGAAGAGATGTAAAAAACGAAACACTATTTAACATGCATATAGTTGCTATGATAAAAAACGGAATAAACCATTTGAAGAAGTCGTAATCAAGAGATATTTTTCGAAGCAAAAGAAACCCTAATAGGAGAACGATAAGAACCGGCTTAATGGTTGCTGCAAATGGATAACTGAAATTATCCGACAGGATCAAAATGAAAATAAGAAAAACCAACAGGTCATTCCATTTATTTTTAGAAAAGAAAAAGGAAAATACCAATACAGTAAATGCCATTGCAGCCACACCATTTAACACACCAATAATCAATAGACCAATTATGGAGGAAAATAGATACCGATGTGCCTTTAAAACTGCAACAAGCATTTTATAGTGTCTTTAAGCGAATCAATTTATCTTGATTGCACTTTATTGTTAATCGCTTTAGGATATAACATACCCCAAATGACTGTTTTTAGGTTGAAATCAGGGAATTTTGTTCCGGATGCTTTTTTTATAATGAGTGAGCATATAAAAAGCAGTGAAAGCAAATATGCCTCAACTTTTGTCTTGTGCTTTAATAAAAAAAGTACCTGATTACACCGTATCAGGGAATCCCTCCAGGTAAATACCTTTTTTTGCTGTACATGACCATTGTCATGATAAATAGCCTTTCCCGACCAAAAAAAAGATGAATAACCTTCTTGCTTCAGCCGGAAACACAGGTCATGTTCTTCCCCGTACATGAAAAAATCTTCCTCGAAACCGCCGGCTTGATAAAAGGCAGAAGCTCTCACCATAAAGCAAACCCCATTGATAACATCCGCCTGATATAATTGGGGACTTTTATCAATGACAGACAAGCAATTAGAATGGTAACGAAACATGAGGGCATTAAAAACTGATACAAACGGCATGATGGTATTCTGGATTTCATCATCACCGGTCACAACACCGGGACCAATGAGGCCAATGGTCGGATTTTGTGCAAATTCCCTGACAAGGCTTGATATGTATGTAACATTCAATACATGAGTATCACAATTGATGATATGGAAAAAGTCGGGTTGTAAATACCGTACCCGATCAACACCAAAATTAATACCTCCTCCATAACCGTTATTTGCATTATTCCGGACAAGGAGAGCCATATTTTCGGATAAAGATGACTGCAACAACCGGTACGACTCTTCGTCGGATTGGTTATCGACTATTACTAGTTTGTGGTTGGAATATTCAATACGTTGCAATTCATTGACCAATTCGATACACTTCCCGGGTGTGCGGTAATGGACGATGATCGAAACAACCAAAGGTGATCTATTTTGACTCATAGATGGCTTTGAAATTACGGTTTCCGAGAAAATATACAAACTTTCTCCAACGCATGTCCACTTGACCGATAGACGTAAATAGCGAGATGATGGTTCTGAAAAAAAGGGAAATACCAAATAAACTTTTATAAAAATACGCCTTGAGATGGTATTGGTGCTTTTTAAAAAAGTAATACATACCATAGTAGTTATCCAGATCGAGGAAAAGCCTGATATTTGCATCCCCGGTGCCTCCTTTGCTTTGGTGATGGGTTACTTTAGCCCCGGCAACCTGTACGATCTTGTAACCATCGTCAACAATGGTTTTACATAAATCGACATCCGATCCATATATAAAATATGTTTCATCCAATAACCATCTGTTACGGAACAACAATGCTGCTCCCGCCGGTTGTTCCACCTGCTGGTCGCTATTGAAATCAATATCCTGGCAGGTATATTGACGATAACTTTTGAAAAAATGCCAATATTTCATGGGAACGAATGTTTCTACCCAAAGTCCGCGTATGGAAGGAAACCGCCGGGTATAATTCTGAAAACGGCCATCGGGAAAATATAGGTAAGGAGCTACTGCCCCTATATCGGTGTGGTTGTCTAAATAATCGCACAACAAACCTAATGTGCCGGGTTGTAACATCGCGTCCGGGTTAAACAACAGGATATATTTGCCATGCGCTTGACTTATCCCGATATTGCAAGCAACCGTAAATCCCAAATTAACAGTTTGTGTAACGAGGGTGAGGTGTTCATTGACGTATGGCGATACAATGGCAACCGTACGATCGGTCGATGCATTATCGATAACGACGATTTCTGCATGTATTTCCTGCAGGCACGAAATAATACATTCTTCAATGACATCCTCACAATTGTATGCCACAATAACAATGGAAACCCGGATATTGCTATCCGTTTTTATTTCCCCCATATTTTTTCGATTTCGGCAGTAGTTTTATTCTGTTTTAAGAAAGGCCTCAGGAAATATTTGAAGGTTTGTTTTACGGTTATAGGGGCAAATGCCCATCCTTGTTTTCGGGTAGCCCGGAATAAAAAGGGCAGGTATCCTTTTGTTTGTTTGGCTTTCAGTTTGTACAAAGCCAAGGCATGGTACGCTTTTATTTGTACGGTTTCTCCTGGGGAGTATAGATGGGATATGGTTTCTATGGTTTTCTCGAGTACCCTTGCCATGGTACGGTTCATCCGTCCCTGATCCGAAGTCATACTACCTTTGCGTATCCGCACTTTTGACAATATCCCCGGTGTAAAACCGAACTTTGCCCCGTTAAGCGACATGCGTAACCACAGGTCCCAATCCTCCAGCTCGCGCAATGATTCATCAAAAAGGCCGGCATCTAATACTTTTTGCCGGCGAACCATTACAGAATTAACATGTATAAAGTTGCCAAACAGAAGTTGTTCCAGTATGCTGCCCTCATATATAGGAAATTCTACCGGACGGGTATCGTTGATATCATCTTCAATAAACCATTGCGAATTGGAATATACCACATCCATATCGGGATGCTCATCCAAATATTTTTTTTGAATGGCCAGTTTATCCGGCAATATAATATCATCAGCATCCAGAAATACCATGAATTCGCCCTGGGCTGCTTTAATCCCAGTATTACGAGCACCAGCAAGGCCTTTGTTGTTTTGATAAATGTATCGTATGTCTTCTCTTTCCCATTCTTTTTCGACAAAATATTTGGTTTGGTCGGTAGAACCGTCATCTATAATGATTATCTCAAAATCTTTACATGAAGATGGCAACACTGACATAACTGCCTGTGGAAGTAACTTTATTGAATTATATGTGGGTACAATTATTGATATTTTCCCCATGATAATTTCTATTTATACAATATTTTTGCAGACAACTGCTTAAATCTTTTTTCTATAATGATATAGAAAAAGTAACTACTTAATATACATAAGAATACAGCGAGAAGAGCAATAAACATTCTTAAGTGTAAGTTCTCTACAAATCTCTCGGCAATATTAACAATTTTCCCTTCAATTGGCATGTGTATTAAATAGAGAGAATACGAAATCATTCCTAATTTTAGAAATATTTTGGGGACCCTATCTATTTGAACTATCATTATTCCTGTCAAAATACACAAAATAGATAACCACCAAGGTTCATTATTAAACAGAAGTAGAAAACAAATTGAGGTATACTCAAATAGCTCAAGAGTTCCAATTCTTTTACAGAAATACAAGAAAAATGAAATACCAATGATAAAGTATGATATGTTAGGGAAAATGTGAACTGAAGGTATTGGTAGAAAAGATAATGCTAACAATCCTAAAATTGTAATTTGTCGGGTGTATAGGTTTACTGATGTAATGAATGGATATAACATAGCTACTAAAATATAGAATTGAAATTCAATTGCAAGTGTCCAATACACTCCATTTAACCAAGGTTTACCGGTAAATACATTTATGTACCCTACATGTGATAATACATTTAACCAGTCGATTGATGAGCTACCTTGGTACATAGATGATAAAGCGCTTAAATACGTGAGTATAATAACTATAAAAATAGAAACAATATATGGTGGCTCTATTCGGATAATTCTTTTTTTCAAAAAGATATTTATCTGCTTTATAGTATATCCTTTCTTAAACATTGAATAGGGGATAATAAAACCTGATATTACAAAAAAAATATTGACTCCAGTCCAACCCCATCTTCCAAATTGACACATCCAATTGTCATGCGAAATAAAAAGAGGGTTTCCTCTAACGACATGAAAATAACATACCATGAAGGATGCTATTCCTCGGAGCATTTCGACTGACTTCAAAGAGTTGTTCCCATTATCTTGTTTCAAGATTGGAAAATTGATTATTTTAAGAGTAGCATTACGAAATGTCATATAAGTGATTATAAATTAGTATTTTTCGCCAAATAGTTCCAGAACCTTGTTATGCCAGCACCTTTTACGAAAGTTAATCTCAATTGATTTATACATGCAAATAATAGAACTATATTTAGAGAAAGATTGCTCATTGGGCGTACCCGAGTCATTTGTTTATAAAGATTTTTTATTGGGTTAACTGATTTTAACCGGATATAAAACAACAGTGAATGAAAAATATTGATTACAAAATCGTCAAGACAGGAATCATATTTGTTGGCTAAATCCCTCTCATTGATCAGAGTATTTATCTCGTTATAAAAAAGTAAAATTGATGATGTCGTTTTTAACAATGAACTGTTACTACTTTTTTTATTATTCGATTGACGATAAAAACAATCAATCTCGGCTTCTTTATATACTTTGAAATCTGGGTGATATTTCAATAGTATTTTACTGTGAAATTCTGGGTCTTGCAATCGTTGATATTGTTCCGAAAAGCGGATTCTATTTTGTTCAATAAAGGATCTTTTCCAGATTGGACATGTGATAGACCATGGTATTTTGTATGACAAAAAAAGCTTGATATAATCACCTGCTTCATCTGTGTATAGATTTATGCCCCCTGGCATGTCACCAAGTTCATTTTTGAACATTCCCATGTTGAAAACCCCAAAATCCATATATGGATTTTCTTCCATTTTATATAATCTTTGTTCTAAACAATAGGGAACAAGCAAATCATCGGCATCCAGAAACATGAGGTAATCACCTATAGCATGCTCAATCCCTATATTACGGCAAACAGAAGCCCCCTTAGGATTATTATTGCGCCGAATAAAACGAATACGAGGATCACGGTTGGAAAACTCCATAATCATTTCCGGGGAAGAATCCGTAGAACCGTCATCAATAATCAGCCACTCCCAATTATTATGTGTCTGGCAAACAATTGATGAAAATGTAGCTTCAATTGTTTGCGCAGAGTTGAAATTAGGTGTAATTATGGAAATTAAATTCTTTTTAAGTGTCATTGAGCTTTAAATCATTATCAATTACTCTTAATTCAAGACTTCCTGATAGAACAGATTGTATTTTTTATACATTAAATCTACGGAAAAAGAATCCATCGATTTATTGATAGCATTCTTCTGCAACGTGATTCTATAAGTTTGATTTGTAATGAGTTTTACTAAAGCACAAGCTAATTCACCATTATTTTTTTCTTCAACTAACATACCTGTTACACCTTGATCTATTGCTTCGGGAATCCCGGCATGAAATGTTGATACAACTGCACATCCTGCGGACATAGACTCCATAATAGTGTTCGGAAACCCTTCCATATCTCCATTTGCTGCAATTCTGCTATTTAAAACAAAAATATCAGTACGGTACAAATATTCAAGCAGTTGATCATGAGGGATATTACCAATCATTGTTACCGAAGAATTTATTCCGAGCCTCAAGATCAGTTCTAAAATCTGTTTTTTTTCAGTCCCATCGCCAATGATTGTTAATGATAAATCATACATCGCCAACTGTTTTTGGACAACAGCAAAAGTATTGACCAAATCAATGACTCCCTTTTTTTCAACAAGACGTCCCGCGTGTGTAATTTTTATAGAATGGGTAGTATTAAATTGTCTATGTCCGATTGATTGTATTTTTTTTACATCAATACCATAAGGTATGCACCTTGATTTTACAGAAAATATGCCTGAGTTACCTAATCGTTTGGCCATATTTTCAGAAACAGTTATTACACTTACTTTATTAATAGATAGTAATCTCTTCAATTTTTGGACATAGTTTTGATCCTTTAACATTTGGGACGCATCAAATCCGTGAAAATGACAAATCAGCGGGATCCCGTTTTTTTTAATTATAGGTAAAAATTTTATGGCATTATGACCATAATTACAATGTATAATATCAATTTGGTGATCGGTTACAATTTGATTTATTTGTTTTACAGAACTGCGAGGAAATGAATACTTTCCAGTCTTATAAAGGAAACGATAAACCATACTTAACAGCCGGTCAGAAATTGTAGTTGGCACCCAATTTATTTGATGAACAATAGCTGTATGAAGATTATATATATCTTTATTTTTTAATTCATGGCATACAATGAATGGTTTGATATTTGGGTTTTTGATTTGGTTGTAAATAAATGTTTCTGATAAAGCAAAAGCGACTTCTGTAAAGAATAGTATATTCATTTTAAAACTACAAGGTTTGGTCTTTCTTAATTTTCAATTTGACATTTAGGCTACAATGTTTCCAATACAGAATTTTTGTATATAGTTGCTATGCTATGCTATGCTGTTTTTTTACTTGTCCAGCAAAAACAACTATTCCTTAATGAATAACAACTCATCACTCATCGTATAATCATAGTTTTTACCAAACCCCAAAATTGACGTTTTGTGATAATTGGCGGATATATTCGAAGAGAAAGAATTAATAATCTTATTTTGTCATGGATTCTACAGCTTCGATATACTTGCATTAAAATAAATTCTGATCTTTTAATATTTATCAATAGATTATTGATTTTTAACACTTTTGATAAGTGGGTTATGTAATTATATCGACTTTTGATAAACTCTATTTCGGAAGAGGTTGTATTATTCCCATGCTGTACAATTACAGATGTATACTCATTGATACTAAACAAGTTGTAATTTTTAATAAGTAATTGTAAAATAAAGTAATATATTTCATTAAATGGAAGCCAGGTGTTTTCAAATAATACCTCATTATGGAAGCTGTGATGGATACAAGTAGTAATATTTGCTGGCGCCTCAAATAGTCCGAAAAAAATTAGATTATCTTTTTTTTCAGGTGATGGCTGGTAAGAATAAGGTTTTTTGAAAAACTGATCACCGTTTTTTATTGTTTGGTTTGAGAAGAAAATTACTTTTTGAGGAAAATTTTGCTGCTTTATATATTTTGCAAATGTGCTTAAATGATTTTCCAAATAGTAATCATCACTATCTAAAAAACAGATATACTCTCCTGTTGCTTTTTTTACCCCATTATTTCTTGCTATAGATCGCTCCTGATTTTCTTGGTAATAATATTTTATTCTTGAATCTCTGAGAAAAGGGATAACGACATTTTTTGTGTTATCTGTTGATCCATCATCAATTATAACTAACTCCCAGTTGGCAAAAGATTGTTTGATTACACTTTTTATTGCTATAGGTAGAAAATCACATCGGTTAAAAGTTGTTATAACAACGCTAAAAAAAGGCATTTCCATACTTTCTATAACCCTTTAATCCTTTTATACAAAGGAGATGATTGTATTTTTTTGATGGCTCGTATTAATCTTGAATTACGATAATGCATCATTTCTTTAGTTAGTGACATTAATTGCTCGTAATCATCATACATCATTGGAAAACCTTCTTTTAAAACTTTTTCTCGCTCATCCTGGTGCAACTTTTGATAAGTAGGGTTTGAACTTATCCCATCATTACCAAAATATGTTAATAAGAATGCAATATGTTGATAACTGCATTGAAATTTGATAATGGCTGTTATAATAAATTCCCAATCAGAAACTATTTTATTATTTTCATTGTAATAGCCAATAGTTGAAAATAAGGTTGTTTTAATAAAAGTTGATGGGTGCCCAATTGTTCCTTTAAAAAAGGTTAAAAGAGTTAATTTTTCTGGATTATACCATATTTCCTTTTCTGTTTGTAAATCACAATAAATAATGTCTTCTCCTCCTATTATTTCAAAAGCCTTTTGCAGCCCCTTTGCTTCAATTAACCAATCCCCACTATTCAAAAACAGACAATATTCTCCTTTTGCAAGAAGAATTCCTTTATTCATTGCATTGTATATTCCCTTATCTGGCTCACTTACCCAATAAGTGATCTTTTCAGCATACTGTTTGATGATATCTACACTTCCATCAGTAGAACCTCCATCAATAACGATAAATTCATAATCCGTGAAAGTCTGATTCACCACACTTTCGATGGTTTTTTGCAGACCAATGGCATTATTCAGATTAATGGTGATGATAGAAAGCCTAGGATTCATCTTATTCAGCTTGTATAAATTGCTTCCAAAATTCAGGCTCATACTTTTCCCATGCGTGACAACCAAATGGTAATCGCTTATCATTCATTTCATATAATAACGATGGATTAGTTTCAAAACTAAATCGCAAAGCTACTTCAAAGGGTGCTACGTTGAAATTATTTACTTTGGCTGCATAAAATCCCCAAAAATAATCTTCATTTTTAGTGATCGCATTTAAAATCGCGATAATTTCTTTTTCTCCTGTTTTATTAAGTATATTAAACTTGTGTATTAATTTTGAAAACGGGACGAAATAATAGAGTCTTAAAATATCATATATTTTTTTTATATTGTATAATGAATATGTTTTATTGGCTATTTCTAAACAGCGTTCTGTGTTTCTAAGAGAGAATCCCCCATTTCCTACTCCCAAAAAATTACTATTTTTGTTCGCTTTATTATATCCTTCAAACCATGGGGCACCAATGTAATCATATCCTTCATTGCACCATTTTATGAGTGAATCATGAAAAACAAAAGCATCTAATTCATAAAATAAGAGGTATTTAAAATTATTAAAAAAACGATATAAATATGGATTAATTTTGAATAAGTTAAAATTTTGATATGTTGACAAATAGGTCGATTTGACTTGATGAATCTTTAAGTTAGGAAAATCTTTTTTTATTAAATAGACATCAATATTATTTGGAGTTATCATCCAAATCGGATACTTATATAATATGTTTAGGCATTGTCGTAACGAAAATTTTTCCGATTTACTTAAATTACTTTTATGATTGATAATTACAATAACAACTTTTTCTTTGCGAGATACTTTCACTTGATTTTACTTTTAATGAGATAATACTTTCAATGATTATGGATGTTTTCATTAACACAAAATGTAGTCTCTCCATTTTCACTGATCATATAACCTATATCCTTCAATTTAGTCTCAATCCTTTTTTTACAATCAAATTCATTATGTATTTCTATACATAAAAATCGCACATGTGTTTTTATCATTTTAATAAATTCCGAGTCTTCAAATAATATTGATTCTGCCCCTTCTATATCTATCTTTAAAATATCAATTTGCTTTTTCGCACTTAAATCAAAGATATCTCTTAGTTTTATTGATTCAACCATATTTTTCATTACTTCAGTTGGAGGAATTTCCTTTACCGATTTTGACCAAAAATCGCCATCTCTAAAATCATTAGATAATTCTAATATATCACCACTGCTTTTCCATAAAGCTTTTTTTATTATTTTTACAGATTTCGATAAATTGTTTATCCTAATATTTTCGTTTAATAACTGTGCATTGTTAGAATCGGGTTCAATAGCTATTATTTTTGCCTTTTGAAAGTGCTTTTTAAAAAATATGGTTGTTAGCCCAATATTAGCTCCTGCATCAATAATTAGAAATATATCTTCAGAAGAAACATATTCAGTTATTAGGTTAACCAATGGCATATATTCTTTATCTACTAATACCTGCTTAACCACCTTTACATCACTCGTTTGAGGTCTAATTTGTATTCTTCCCCAACGATTATTTTCTATACACCAATACTTATTTTGCCTTATAACATTAAACTCTTCCTTTGTAAGAAAATCGACTTCTTTTTTTAATGGTAGGTATTTATGCCAAAAGCCTAACTTATTTAATATACGCATACATACAGAACCAACCCCTATTATTAATAACTCTTTTAGCGTAAAAACTTTTATGTTTTTGTACATATTAAATATATTAAATCAATATTTCTTAACGATTTTTGCAGGAATACCAGCTACTACACAATATTCTGGTATATCTTCATTTACAACCGCCCCTGCGGCAACTATAGCTCCTTTGCCAATTTTAACTCCATCAAGAATGGTTACGCCCGTTGCGATCCATACATTATCTTCAATAATGATTCCTTTTCGACTTTCGCCTTGACGCATAATGACGGTACTTTTATCTTGGAATTTGTGATTTGCTGGTATTATGGTAACATGGGACGCTATCAAAACGTTATTCCCAATGATTAAACCACCATGCCCATACAATACCGAATATGGACCAATAAATACATCTTTACCTATTTGTATACTTCCTCCCCATAATCTTAGGTAAACACCTACCTCTAATACACAATTTTCGCCAATTTTAATAAATTCTCCATCAGCATTTATAATGTTATTGTGATTGAATTTTACATTTTTTGCCAATAATATTTTTTCTTTATAAAAAAAAATAGGTTTTACTGATTTCTTTATAAAAAAATTAAACATTCCAACTTGCTTTTACAAACACTTTTCCATAATCGATTCCCTCAAATTCAGATAATTCTGTACCCCCATCTAATAATGTAAAACAACATGCATCATTTATATACTCATTTATTTCTCCTTTGCCTCTGAAACTTGCAATATCTATTAAATAATTACCTGGAACTAAAATACTATCCGGTATTTCACAAACAACAAAACCATTAGTAATACATGTTATAGTTTTAGTTACCGTAAATATTTTATTGTTCAAGCTATCTTTTACTGCAATGCCCAATGTAAAAGGTAAGATAATTTGATCAAAATTGATCTTTGTTTTTATTTTTATTGGATCGTAATTAGTAAAATTTGTTTTAGCATTATCAATTTTATCAACTAGTTCCACACTTGATATTATTGAATCTCTCTCTTTACTAACATATGCTGTTGTTATATCCGTAGATTTTTGGTATTCATCTATAACTGAATTAATATTACCACTTTTGTGTATTGATCCGTCTTTTAAAAGAATTCCTCGTGTGCATAATTTTTGAATCATACCCATCTGATGGCTCACAAACAATACCGTTCTTCCTCCTCCCTGTGACACATCCTGCATCTTTCCGATCGCCTTTTTCTGAAATTCGGCATCGCCCACTGCCAGCACTTCATCCACCACCAATATTTCCGGTTCCAAATGTGCTGCAATGGAGAACCCGAGGCGTACGGTCATCCCGGAGGAATATCGTTTTACGGGCGTATCTATATAGCGTTCCACGCCGGCAAAATCAATAATCTCGTCTAATTTGCGGTTGATCTCGGGCTTGGTCATCCCCATAATACAACCGTTCATATAGATATTTTCGCGTCCGGTAAGTTCGGGATGGAACCCTGTGCCCACTTCAAGCAATGAGGCAATACGTCCCTTGGCCTTAATGGCTCCGGTAGTGGGGGTGGTTACCCGCGAGAGGATTTTCAGCAAGGTAGATTTACCGGCGCCGTTCTTGCCAATGATTCCCAGCACTTCGCCCTGCTTTACTTCAAAGTCAATATCACGGAGCGCCCATACATACTCGCTGTCTCCTTTTTTCGAGCGGTCGTTGGTTTCGCCAATTTTCAGGTAAGGATCTTCGCGGCGCAAGACAGTGGTTTGCCACCAACGGTTGAGGTCGTGGCTCAGGGTACGGGTACTCACTAACCCCAAACGGTATTGCTTGGATATATTTTCGAATTTTATGGCTATGTCACTCATTATTTTTTACAGCGAATTATTTTTTAGCCGCGAATTTTTACGAATTAATGCGAATTATACGAATTGAGAATACGTTTGTAGGCCAGGGATGGTTCGCCGAAGTTGACAAGCAGACCTAATGGCATGCGGGTTGCTTTCAGGTAATTACGGGTCTGGTCGATATTGTTGTGGTGGATAAAAGAGGCGGCTTTCAACTCTACAATGATCCGTTCGTAACAGAGGAAATCGGCACGGAAATGCTTGTCCAGTTTTTCGTTGTTGAAATATACGTGAATCAGAGGCTCCCTCTTGTAAGGAATACCATCGGCAATGAATTGTTTTTCGAGCGCTTCCTGGTAAACAGATTCAAGGAAACCTGCACCCAACGCCTGGTGTACTTTCATGCACGAACCAATGATCCGGTAACTTTCTTCCTTAAAAATAATCTCAACCATATACTATAACTGCGAATTAGACAAATCTTAACAAGTTGATAAACGAAACCAAGCAAGAAGAATTCGTCTAATTCGTTTAAATTCGCAAAAATTCGTAGCAAATTTAAACTGTATCCATAAAACTACGTTGCACCTTATTGAACACCACGATCCCGATGCCCAGCACCACACACATAAACCCAAAACTGTATCCTAACTGAGCCCAACTGAATGTTCCCTGTCCTAAAGTGGCATATTTGAATGTTTCTATAATGGAAGTTACGGGATTGAGCGCCATGATCCATTGTTTCTTGGGCGACATCACACTCAGGGGGTAAATAATGGGCGTGGCGTACATCCACAATTGCACCACAAACGTAAAAAGGATGGTCAGATCCCTGTATTTAGTGGTCATGGAAGAAGTGATGATGCCGAAGCCGAAAGATAATCCGGCCAGCATGATAACCAGCACCGGTACCAGCAGGATATAAATATTGGGAGCAATGGGAAAACCCTGGGCGAGGTAGTATATATAAACGGCCACAAAGAGCAACAACTGTATACCCAGGGTGACCAGGTTTGAGATCATAATGCTCAGCGGCATGACCAACCTTGGAAAGTAAACCTTCCCGAATATGTTCTGGTTGGTAACAAAGGTGGTAGAGTTTTTGGTCAGGCAGGTAGAAAAATAATTCCAAAGGCAGACCCCGGCAAGATAAAACAGCGGTTGGGGAAGCCCGTCGGTGGATATGCCGGCAATACCTCCAAACACTACCATGTACATGATGGTGGTAAGGATGGGGTTGATGATAAACCATAGCGGCCCCAGTATGGTTTGTTTGTAAAGGGTTACAATATCGCGCTTTACGAACATGTTGCACAGGTCCTTGTATTGTATCAGCTCCTTAAAGTCAATATCCAGTAAACCTGTTTTGGGCTTAATAACAGTAGTCCAAACCTCTTTTTCAGTATTGATCATTAATATTTTATACGAATTTAATTATTTACAAAACAAACAGGACGGATGCCCGTTTCTTTACATCCGTCCTGATCTTTCAAATCTTCACTTTTGCTTTCCGCAAACGTACTTTTGGTTTTCGTACTCTTACTTCCAAACGGAGTACTTCTACTTTTGGTTTGAGTACCCCTGCTTCCAAATTGAGTACATCAACTTTTGGTTTGAGTATACTTACTTCCGGACTGAGTACATTCATTTCCGATTTGAGCATTTCTATTTCCGAACTGAGCATACCTACTTTCGAACTGAGTACATCTACTTCCATTTTGAGTACGCTTACTTCCGCTTTTTGGTGAAATTATTCCGGCTGTTTGTCGCCGTTTTCTCCGCCTTTGTTGTCTTTATTTCCTGGCTTGGATACATTCCGCACTTTTTTCAACAGCTCGGAATAGGTATACTCTTTCAATTTTCCGACATTGCCGGCAAAGAGTATCTTACCATGTTTGCATACCTCCTTAATGCGGTAGTACAAACCGTTCATTAAATCTAAGTTGGCCTGTACAATAGCTTTCCGGTTGTTCACTATATCGTACTGCAACACATTGTCGGCCGATATGGCGGCGGTGGTCTCAATAAAGAATTGTTCCATTTCGTCGGTGAGTCCCTGTTCGGCCAATTCCGTTTTGTACTTGGCAATGTTGGCGCTCACAAAGCGGAGGTTCTTAATGGTTCCTTCGGCATCCTTGGCTCTTGCCCGTTGTTTGAGTGCTGTAAGCCCGAAATCTGTTACGGAGATCGGTACTTTACAATCTCTCGATCCGACGTACCCCACTAAGTAATTGGCATTTGTCCACACAAGGTCCATCTTGCCATATAGCCGGCTGGTAATGAGTTTCAACTGGTTCGTTTCCGACTTGGGGTTCACTAACTCTTCCGCTGCCTTTATTTCGCCCTCAAAGGCAGTGAGGCCTTCGTTCTTGTACTTGGGCGAATAAGCCTCGAATATTGTCTGGTCGCGCCGCATACTGGTTAATACATAACCGCCGATGGTTGGCAGTTCTTCGTCCTTACAAGTGTAAGCTCTTGGGTTTTTCTTTGTTGTATTCATGGTCAAGAAAATTTAAAGTAACTTGTTTTTGTTCTACGAATGAAACGGTCAACAAATATACGATAAAATTTCCGAAATCAGACACTAATTTATCCACGAATTACACAATTTTTTCTTGTCCACTAATTACACGAATTGGCACTAATTATTTTTCTTATCCACGAATTTTTATTGTCCACGAATTACACTAATTGCCACTAATTCTAATTATTTTTTTTCGTGAAAATTCGTGTAATTCGTGGACCATTATTATCGTGAAATTCGTGGATCATATTTCGTGGCCATCAGTGGACCATTCTTTTGTACTCTAAGCTCTCGGCTCCGAAGTTGATCAACACTCCTGCCTTCATCCTTGTTGTCTTCAAGCAATTCAACAACTGCGCTTCGTGTCCAGGGCATAAACAGGACAAAGCTTTCAATTCCACAACGACCTTGCCGTAACAAATGAAATCAGCTTCGTAATACTTTGAAAGCAAGACACCTTTATAATAGATATTGATCCTGTATTCTTTTTGGTAAGGTATTTCCCGATACTGGAATTCTTTTTCCAAAGCCTCTTGGTATACAGCCTCCAAGAAACCGGGACCTAACTCGCGATGAACCTCCATAGCAGCACCGACAATCGCATAAACCTCATCCTTGTAAATTAATCCCATCGTTGTCCGCTAAATACTTTTTATTGTCCACGAATTACAGGAATTGACACTAATTATACTAATTCTTTTTCGTGAAAATTCGTGTAATTCGTGGATAAATTATTTATTTTCTTCGTGTGAATTAGTGGACTTGGCACGCCTCCGGCACGGTGGCCCCCACCCAAAAGATTTGCAAAAGTAACGTAAATGAGTTAAATAAAAAACACAAAATGGTCATTATCCGCACGCTGTTATATTTCAACCGGATACGGCGGCGTCTTCCAGATTTACCACCAATGTGTAACCGATATGGCTGATGCGCAGGTATAGCTTTTTTTCGCCTTGTACGTCCATCACTTCGCCCGTGATACCTTTCAGTGGGCCGGCAGTAATCGTGATGGTCTGTCCCTTTTGTATGGTGCTGGTTTCCACGTTGAACGACAGGTTGCTTTCGACGGTACGCCGCATGGCTTCCATTTCGCGGTCGGGGATCACTACGGCTTTCCCCTTGTGCGACACATACGCCACCACGCCCTTGGACTCAAACACTTTACGGTAGTCCGTCATTGGGATATGTACAAAGATATAGGAGTAGATGATCGGCGTTTCTATCCACTTTTTACGGTCGCTCCATTGCCGTAATTCCCTCTTCATAGGAAGGTATACCTCTATTCCTTTCTGCCGGAGTTCTTCGTACACTTTTTTCTCAGCCCTCGCCTTGGTATAGAGGGCAAACCACTGGTATGGAGTATCGTTGCTCAAGATGATATGCGTTTGAATGTTTGTAACGTTTGAACGTTGATAACGTTTTGGGGGTTACTCTTATTCTTTTATTGATGCGTTATGACGTTATGAACGCCGTACAAAAATATGCAAAAAATGAATAACCGGAAAATGGAATACAGATGACACGGACAATTTGTGAATGATGAGAGGACAAGTTACGAGTTATAGGTGGCAAGCGATCAATTATTCGATCATTCAATTATTCAGTCAACTGTAGCTTGTCACTATTTCCTGTAACTTGTAACTATTCTCTTAAAACAAATAATTCAGCCCGATATACAATCCCGACTTTCCGTCGCGGCTGTTGGCAGCCCGGCCATAGTTGACGTGCGCCACGAAGTTGTGGTTCAGTGCACCCGAGATGCCTGCGCCATAGCTGAAATGCATCTTCTCGCTGTCGCCCATTTCAAACCAGTTGCGGGCATCGGCATTATTCACGTCGTATGAAAATTCATATGCACGGGTAACCCGCCCGAAGTCAGAAAAGGCAGACAAAGCTAAGTAAATATGCTGTTTCCAAAGTATGGTACGGAAGAATTTCCAGCGTAGTTCAACATTACCGTAAAACACATCGTCGCCCACCACGCGGTTGCGCAAGATGCCGCGCATGGTCTTGGCCCCCCCCAACCCGTCGCGGGTGATATTAGTGTTGTAGATATACGGTAGCGCATAGAATGGCATCTTTCCGCCGATCTTTGGCTGGTAGCTCAGGCGAACAGCTAAGTTCAGCACTTCGTCCACCAATGTGAAATATTGCCGGTGTGTAATGGCCAGCTTAGTGTAACCCGGTTTGTTACCAATGAACGATGGCGCGGTGAGCAACATCAGTTCGCTCCAGATACCGCGCATCGGATTGGGTTCATTGTCGCGCGTGTCATATACCAGGCCGAACTTGAACAGGTAATGATCGCCGCCATCCTTCTCTTCATCATTGATGACACCCCATGCTACAAACTTGTCGTACAACAACGGCGTGTTTTCAGGAAGTTTATCGTCCTCATTCTTGCCCTTGTTAAGTTTATCAATGTTTACTGTCGCCACCTTGAATCCGTTGTATTCAAAACCGGCCATCCAGCGGAGCTTCTTACCGATAATGCTTCCCTGGAAATCGGAACGCAGGCGCAACATTTTGCGATCGTGGCGGTAAAATACACGGGAAATATAATTTTCGTTATCCTGGTCTTCGAAATCATGATTGTACCAAGCCTGGTAACCATTGAATCCGTAAAAATCGAGCGCCTTCTCGGTGAAATAACTCGCTTCGGCCGTGAGCCGTATGTTCGGGATCAGGTATTCCGAGTCGTAGATAAACTGCCATAACCCGCTTCCCTTGGTGGTCTGGTTCCATTCAAGGTAAAACGAATGCAAATACTTGGGGTAGGTGCTGCCGTCGCCAAACAGGTAAAAGTTGGTGAGCAACCCGTATTTGAATCCAATGTCTGTATCGAAGGCAATGGCCGGCAAAGCGCCAAAGGTCAGGCCGGTTTTGACGTGCTTTGTAGTGTCGGCAGCGAGACAATGGAGACCCTTTAGCTCGGCGAAGCCAATTGAAAATTGAAAATTGAGAATGACTGCCAATAGGATGATTCTACGTATCATAAGAATTGAGAATTAAAAGTGACTGTCATGAAAATTAAGAACCTTTAGTTTGACAAAGCCAATGATCGCGGCATATGATACAAACACATGAATCAATCATCGTGTTTACTTTAAGAAGGTTTCAAGACCCGATTGGTTATTCTATTGGACAAAGATAATGATAAATAATTATCCGGTTCGTTTTCAGGGCAACCACATCAAAAATTTTATCCACTAATTGCACTAATTTTCACTAATTCAAATTTCAGCAAAGCTGAAAATTTATTCGTGTTAATTTGTGTAATTCGTGGACAAAAAATGAACACGAACCTTTAGCTCGGCGAAGCCAATCATAAAATGTTAGCACATTTTATTTTGATGCGGTTGCCCTGGTTCGTTTTAAAACATCGACAGTGTTTTTTTGATTTGTTGCTCAGAGTCTTTGAAAGGCTCTTCACCGTTAGTATCTATGGCAAAAAAATTGAATAACCGTCTGAATTCCGGCTCCCTTATATCGTAATCGCTGCCAAGTATGCCGGTGCTTATCAACGTATGATACAATTCGTCCCATTTTGTATTCATGTACTTGTCGCCGGTATTTTTGGAAAGTTCCATTAAATTGTAGCAATCTATAATGGATTTTAACAGTTCTTTATTTTTAATTAAACGCATTGTTCCGGAAAATTTCAGCATCTCAAAAGAGCTTGTTTTATAAATCATATAAGTTATATATCCTCTTACATGATCGTATTTTACAAGGCTATCTGCCTGTAAATTCTCAAGTTTGTCGGACATCAGATATTTGGCAAATTTCCCAGTTCGGTCATAAAACACGAATTGATCATGTACAATTTTCATATTATCTTCCAATTCCAGTTTCACTGCTTCCAGATAACGTTGCAATTCCTTCTTTTCGTTTTTATTACTAATCCAATCATTAAGGGTAAACGTTATAGCGATACCAGCTACCACAATAGATAATTCACGTAAATATTTTACAATTGATTTAAAACCTTTTTTACTCTTATCCCACATTGCAGCCCGCTCCTCCTTTCCCGAAAATTTTTCACTGGAAATCAATCAGTTCCGAGTCTGTGAAAAAATATTTCAGGGTAGTGCTAAGTGTTAATCTGCTGAAAATAAGGAGTTTTATTTTTCAACAGGCTTTGTAGGACTCACCATCCTGTTGACAA
>JAVBSH010000069.1:0-57118 GCA_031547085.1 Bacteroidales bacterium | reverse complement strand
ATACAGGATTGTCAAAGATGAGTGCCGTTTACGTAAGAATGGATTTGTGGACAGAATCTTTGCCACTTGTGCAGCCTTGCATAATTTCAGGATCAAACGCAGGCCGTTCCAGTACGAAAACAAATTAACATAATGTCTATTATTTCAAATTTGATTTCGATTCATATGAAGCCTATTATTCTCAGCCTGGAGGACAAGCATTTTTGTATGGATTGTTTTGTAAAATAACTGAATTGTCAGGCAATACGGCACTGGAGACATTTTGGTGGCTCGTCAGTTTATCTACTGCATTCATATTCACATTTTTTATTATTTGGGTACAACGCAGGTGGGGTTGGGCAACAGCCCTATTCACCCTGGTTACTATTTGTTTCTCACAATGGATTACAGTATTCGGTCGTAATCTGTTTTGGGTGTTGGGCGCTTTCTACTTGCCTTTTGTGGCTGCATTGTGGTATTTGCAAAAGTACGAACAAAGCGCCAGGCATCCTTTCCGCAATGCCTTTTGGTTGATGTTTTCCGCTATGTTGCTCAAATGCTTGTTCACAGGTTTTGAATTCATTACCACCCCCCTCATCATGGCCATTACTCCATGGATTTTTTATGCCATTGTAAAACAATGGAGGTGGAAAATATTTCTTCAAAAAGCCGCCACAGCATCGGCTGGCGTTGTGGCGGCCGTAATTGCCGCCATTGTGTGGCTTATGGTACAATTGTCGTTTGTGATGGGTTCGCTCGGTAAAGGTTTCCAATACATCCTTTTCAGTTTTGGCAAACGCACACATGGTTCAAGCGACAATTTCGACCCTATATTCCAGAAAAGCTTGGACAGCAGCCTGTGGGATGTATTAATGGCCTATTGGAACGGTCATGTATTCAACCTTACACATTGGAGCGACCACCCGCTGTGGCAATCGATCAGCAGGATCAGTTTTGGTAGTTGCATCCTCTTCTTCTTGTTTGTCAGTATTCTTGTATTTTCGTCCAAGACCATCCGGCAGTTCCCAGCCTTCCGCAGGCAACAAATAGCGCTCACGGCCATGTTGTGGGTATCGCTGCTGGCCCCTTTGTCGTGGTTCATTATCTTCAAGGGGCATTCGTATATCCATACCCACATGAACCATATTGTATGGCACATGCCATTTATGCTGCTGGGTGCCGTACTTACAGGCAGCATGTTGTCGTTTTTTGTCCGGCAAATCAGCGAACTTCGGCGCTCAAAATCTAACACTCAAAAATCATCACTCAAAAAGGTCATTTTTTGGTCTGGCGCTGGCCTATCTGTTGTCATTCTATTACGTCTGTTCGTATTCGAACCTGTGCGTGTCTCCGGTTCAAGTATGGAGCATACCCTTGCCACAGGCGACTGGGTTGTCGTAAACAAATTGTGTTATGGTGCCCGGTTGCCGAGTTGTATTGCGGATATCCCCATCGTGAATGTCCTCACTTGGAACAAAAGTATACGCGAAGCCGACCGTAGCCGGCATTGGTCTTACCGGCGCATGGCAGGTTATGCCGGTATCCGGCGCAATGATGTGGTCATCTTTTTCCGTCCGGGAGAAGGTCAGTTGGTAAAGCGGGTAGTCGGCCTCCCTGGCGACCAGTTGGAGATACGTGACGGGAAAATATGGATCAATGATGAACTGGAAAATGATCCGTCCTGCGTGGTGCCAGGATTAAGGAAGGACACGGTTTTACAATCACCCGGTTGGACATGGAACGACTATGGCCCCGTACTGATCCCCGAAGCGCCGGATAAATACCGCGAATATTTTGTGTTGGGCGACAACCGCGACTGGTCGATGGATAGCCGTCATTTCGGCCGCATTACCGAGGAACAGATCATCGGTAAGGCTTCTTTAATTCTTTTTCCGTCCAGGCAAAAAACAGATATCAAGCGGCGTATTTTCCAAGCAATCCAATGAACGATGCAGCAGAAAAAAGTATCCATCGTTATACCTGTCTATAATGAGTCATCCAACGTACATCCTCTATTAGGTGTTTTGGACGATAATCTTCCCACAGAGTATGAATTCGAGGTTGTCTTTGTTGACGACGGCAGTGTCGATGGCACCTTAGAGATATTAAAACAAGCTACCTTCCGTGAAAAGAAGATTGGCTACCTTTCTTTTTCGAGCAACTTCGGACATCAGAATGCATTGAAAGCAGGATTGGACATAGCTGGGGGCGACTGCGTCATCACCATGGATGGCGACCTGCAACATCCGCCGGAATTAGTTCCGGAAATGCTCGACAGGTGGGAAGAAGGATATGATGTAGTATATACCCACCGCCGCGATGACAAGCGCCAAGTTTTTGTCAAACGATGTACTGCCCGTTGGTTTTACCGGGCAATGCGTTCCCTGTCGGGAATGCCTATAGAACAAGGTATAGCAGATTTCCGGTTACTCGACCGCAGGGTTGCCGATGTGTTGATTGCATTCCAAGAACCAGACCTTTTCTTGCGAGGTATTGTCAAATGGATGGGATTTCGCCAGTATGCCATCGATTACACGCCCGGTCAACGCTTTTCCGGCCAAACCAAATATTCCGGCCGGAAAATGTTGAAACTCGCACTGCAAGGCATCACATCATTCAGTGTTAAACCATTGTATGTTTCTATAATATTGGGTATTCTGTTCTTTTTCCTGAGTCTGGCTTATATACCATACATATTGTGGTGCGTCTATCATGGTCAGGTAGTTCCCGGATGGGCTTCCATTGTTATCACGATCATGTTTTTCGGCGGTTTACAAATGTTACTATTGGGAATTACGGGCATTTACATCGGAAAGATTTTCCTCCAGACGAAACAAAGGCCCGGATATATCATCAAGGAGACAAATATGACAGAAAATAAATTCCGGAGATGATTTTCTAATACAAAAGCACATGACAAAAATCTGTTTATTAATTCCTTGTTATAATGAAGGAACAACCATTGCCAAAGTGGTGAATGATTTCAGACGCGAACTGCCGAAAGCGGAAATATTTGTATATGATAACAATTCGTCCGATCAAACAGTTCATGAGGCCATGCATGTAGGTGCAACAGTTCGCCACGAGTATCGACAGGGTAAAGGTCACGTGGTTCGAACCATGTTCCGCGATATTGATGCTGATATTTATATTATGGTCGATGGAGACGATACTTATCCGGCATCGAGCGTACGACAACTTATGGAACCCGTTTTAAACGGTGAAGCTGATATGGTGACAGGCGACAGGCTTTCGAATGGTTCATATTATAAAGAGAATAAACGAAGCTTCCATTATTTTGGGAATAATCTGGTACGCTATAATGTTAACCGCTTCTTTAATATCAACCTTAAGGATATTATGACCGGCTACCGTGTGTTTTCCCGCCGGTTTGTCAAATCTTTTCCTGTTTTGAGTCCGGGATTCCAACTCGAAACAGAAATGACGATTTTTGCTTTAAATAATAATTTCAGAATCACTGAAATCGCAATAAATTTTTACGATCGTCCTGAAGGAAGTTTTTCGAAACTGAATACTATCCGGGATGGTTTCAGAGTGATATTTTGCATTTTTAATATGTACCGCCACTATAAACCATTAAACTTTTTTTCTATCTTGTCATTGTTGTTGCTGATAACATCCCTTGCTGTGGGCATCCCCGTAATTCTTGAATACATTGAATATTACTATATCTTTAAAGTACCCTCTGCTATTCTCGCAAGTGGTTTGACTATACTAGCCGTTTTAATGTTCATTTGCGGGATATTGCTTGACACACTGACACATAATGAGCGTTGCCGATTCGAACAAATGTTGAAACAGGGAAAAAATTGAGTTTATTCTTATTTCTTATCCTTCTTCTGCCGAAAAAACCAAAAACGGTTCGACGAGTTGAAAGTTATTCGCTTTACTCGCTTCGCTCATGAGATCGGCTATCGCCTAAGTTCGCTTCATACGATCGTTTTGCTAAGTTGAAAAAGAGTGCCTGTCCGTCTTGGTCAGGCATTTTTTGAAAACAGAAAACCAATAATGTTTAACAACCTCAAAATTTAATAGCAAATCTCATGCTTTCCATAAACTTCATTTCCTATATTTGCCGCAAAATATAAATTCTTCCATCATGAAAAAAATAATCTTTTTTATATTCTTTTGCCTTGGTGTACAAATGATTCAGGCGCAACAAGAGGCCCGGTTACTACGTTTTCCTGCCATGCATGGCAACCAGTTGGTGTTTACTTATGCCGGCGATTTGTATACAGCGCCGTTGGCAGGAGGCAAAGCCCGGAAACTGACCAATGCACCCGGCTTTGAGATGTTTGCCCGATTCTCGCCAGATGGTTCGCAAATCGCTTTTACCGCCAATTACGACGGCAATACCGAAGTATATGTGATGCCCGCGCAAGGCGGTGAACCCAAACGGCTGACCTATACGGCCACCCTCGGTCGCGATGATGTTTCCGACCGTATGGGACCCAACAATATTGTGATGGACTGGACGCCCGATGGCAAAAATATTATCTACCGTTCGCGCAAGCAGTCGATTAATGCATTTGTGGGACAATTGTTCAGCGTACCTGCTGCTGGAGGCATGTCATCGGAACTGCCGTTGCCCGAAGGCGGCTGGTGTTCCTGGTCGGTCGATGGCGGGCAGTTGGCATACAACCGTGTGTTCCGTGAGTTCCGTACCTGGAAATATTACAAAGGCGGTATGGCGGATGATGTCTGGATTTATGATTTCGCGACCAAATCAACTAAAAATATCACCAACAATCCGTCGCAGGATAATTTCCCGATGTGGTTCGGTGATGATATATTTTTTGTATCCGACCGCGACCGCACGGCCAACCTTTTCGTGTACAATACCAAGACCCTGCAAACCAAAAAGGTAACCGATTATGCCGTATACGACATCAAGTTTCCGTCGGCTGGCGACAAAGCGATTGTATACGAAAACGGCGGCGATATTTATTGTTTCGATGTGGCTACACGGAATGCCCGTAAAATCAACATACAAATACACGATGACGGTTTTGGCGGACGTAACGAGTTGAAGGATGTATCGAAGGAAATCCGGACGGTTGGTATTTCACCCGATGGCAAACGCCTGGCCTTGGATGCGCATGGTGATGTATTCACCGTTCCTGTGAAATCGGGTATTACCCGCAACCTGACGCAAAGTTCAGGAGCCCACGACCGTAATACGACATGGTCGCCCGACGGGCAGTGGATTGCTTTCCTGAGCGACCGTAGCGGCGAATACGAGATTTATATTCAGAAACAGGATGGTAGCGAGGCGGCTATACAATTGACTTCCGGCGCCGACACATACAAATTCGATATCGAATGGTCGCCCGACAGCAAGAAAATCATGTGGAACGACAAAAAGATGCGCCTGCAATATGTCGACGTCAAGACAAAGGAAGTGACACTGGTGGCGCAGTCGCCACGTTGGGAATACTCGCAGTTTGACTGGTCGCCCGATAGCCGGTGGGTGGTTTATACCGAGACAGCCGATAACCGTTTCGGGCGTGTTTTCCTGTACAATACAGTGGATAAGAGCAAGGTTGCAGTAACCGATGTGTGGTACGAATCGGGGTCGCCGGTGTTCAGCCGCGATGGCAAATACATGTTTTTTGTTTCTGACCGCGATTTTAATCCTATCTACAGTGAGGTGGAATGGAACTATGCTTACCGCAAGACAAGCCGTATTTATGCCGTAACATTGGCCAACGATACGCCAAGCCCTTTTGCCCCGGTGAACGATGAGGTGAAATTGAAAACCGAAGAATCGAAAAAAGACGATAAGAAGAGCGATGATAAGAAAGGTAAAAAGGAAACTGAATCTAAAAAGGACGATACCCCCTCCACAAAGATAGATACTGTGGGATTAGCCGGCCGTATCTTCGATTTGCCTGTTCCGGCGGATTACTACTGGAACCTGCAATACAACAACAATAAGTTGTATTATGTGCGGTCGAATGGAATTTACCTGTATGACCTTGAAAAACGGAAGGAAACCGAATTGGGGCAGGGTATGAACTACACCCTTTCGCCCGATGGCGCCAAGATGTTGGTGAGGAAAGGAAGTGAGTTCTGGGTCATTGATACGCCTACAGGTAAAATCAACCTTGAGGATAAGGCTGTGGATTTGTCAGGACTGAAAATGTATGTGGATAAGCAGGCCGAGTGGAAACAGATTTATGACGAATGCTGGCGGCAGATGCGCGATTTCTTTTATGTATCCAACATGCATGGCGTGGACTGGAAAGCGATGCATGACAAATATGCCGTGCTGTTGCCCTATGCCAAAACCAAGGATGATGTGAATTACCTGATCGGCGAAATGATCGGTGAATTGAATGTTGGCCATGCTTATATCAATGGGGGCGACCGGGTGCAGGCTCCGCGTGTTAAAACGGGCTTGCTGGGCGCAAAGATCAGTAAGGATGCCGCATCGGGTTTCTTCCGTATCGACTCCATCCTGGCTGGCGCTAATTGGAATAAGTCACTTCGTTCGCCGCTTACCGAAATTGGCGTTGAGACAAAGAAAGGCGAATATATTACAGCCGTAAACGGGCAATCGCTCGAAAAAGTGGCTGATATTTACCAATGCCTTGTCGGAATGGATGATCGCCAAGTGGAATTGCAACTGAACAGCAAACCCGCACTTGCCGGTAGCCGCAAAGTGATTGTATTGCCAATCGCCGATGAAGCGAACCTGTATTACTATAACTGGGTACAGGCGAATATCCGCAAGGTGGACAAAGCTACCAACGGGCAGGTGGGTTATATCCATATTCCCGACATGGGACCTGATGGACTGACCGTGTTTGTAAAATATTTCTATCCTCAACTCAACAAGAAAGCCCTGATTATCGACGACCGCGGCAATGGTGGCGGTAATGTTTCGCCGATGATTATCGAGCGTTTATCCCGTGAGATCACCCGCGCCAATACCGTGCGTAATGCGATCATCCCTACACAAACGCCCTCGCAAATGATGATTGGTCCGAAAGTGTTGTTAATCAATAAATATTCTGCTTCCGATGGCGACCTGTTCCCTTACGGTTTCAAGAAACACCATATTGGTAAGGTGATCGGTACCCGTAGTTGGGGTGGGGTCGTGGGCATACGCGGTTCATTACCGTTTGTCGATGGCACCGACTTGCGTAAGCCTGAGTTTGCATCCTATTCGTCAGAGACCGGCCAGTGGATCATCGAAGGTTATGGCGTTGACCCCGACATTACCATTGATAACGATCCGGCACGTGAATATACCGGCATCGACGACCAATTGAACAAAGCAATTGAGGTGGTCCTCGACGAACTTAAAAATTACAAACCGATACCGCCTGTGCCGGCGGCTCCGGATAAAAGTAAGTAGGAAGCTACACTTCCTGCACATATTTCATGCGTTCTTCCACGTCTTCGAGACAGCCGTGGAAGGCGCCTTTGTATTCAAGCTTCATGGTGGCTGTTGTAGCGGCCAGTTCGCCGGCATGCCGGATACTGTAACCACGCAGGCGTTGCAGGGTATAGGCAGCCATGTAGGTATCACCCAAACCAGTAGGATCGGTAACTGCATCGGGAGCAAAGGCCGGGATGGCATGTTCACGGTTTCCGGAAACGATGATAGCGCCCCGGTCGCCGCGTGTAATCACAATTTCGTTGATGCCGGATGAGGCCAACCGGTTTGCCACCCCGGGCAATTCAGCATTCGGTGTATTTAATATGCACCTTGCTTCGGTATCGTCTACAAACAACATGTTGACAAACGGTGCGAACTTCGGAAAATCAGGCCATGGATACAATACAACTTTTCCTTCGTGTAAATGACGCAGGTAGCCTTGCGCTCCAATGAAAACCGGTTTTCGAAACGAAGCCAGATATTGTACTGTTTCCAATGGAATATCGTTGGGACATAATGGCAGGATATAGACAGCGTCGAATGTGCGAATGTCCAGTTCCTGCAAATGCTCCGGAAGGATAGGATTATTGGGAATGTATGCCTGCTGGGTACGAAGATTCGGATTTCCCGGATCGGGATAGGTGTTTTCGAACTCCATGCTTTGCCCTGTCCACACCGGGACAATGTTTGCTGCCGGATGAAAACTGTTCAGCAAGCTCTTATCGGCAGGTGCCAACGTCACTACCGTGGTAACTTTTGCACCAAGGTTGATCAACGCAGTGGATTGGTAATAAGCTGCACCACCGATGTTTTTGTATGTTGTTCCGCCTTTGCGGATGGTATCTTTGGCCACAGGGCCCAATAAAAGAAGATTCATAACTTATTTATTTCTGGTTGAAGCTGTCTAAAAAATCTGTTTTTGGCCCGTCATTGCGAGCGATAGCGAAGCAATCTCACCGAAGATAATATTTTAAGATTGCTTCGTCGTCCCTCCTCGCAATAACGTTCATTTTCGTACTTTTTATGATAACCTCAAGTTTTTCAATTCGTCAAAACTAAAAATAATAGCATCAGCTTCACCCGTATCAGTTGTTTCCTCCCACTCTTTGCCTTTTAGCCATATGGTTTGACATCCGGCTTTCTTGGCGGGAATGATATCCTTGGCGTACGAATCACCTACGACTACTACATTGGCCGCATCAACACCCAACGAACGCACACCTAAAGTAAAAATGGCGGGGTCGGGTTTTCGGACACCTACCACGGCTGATTCCACGATGTCTTTGAAATACTTGCCAACCCCCAAATCTTCGAGTACTGTATGGATATTTCCATAGAAATTGGAAACCAGTACCATAGGGTATGCTTTTGACAACGCTTCCAATACCGGTACAGCTTTCCTTACTGTTTCGCGCACCAGATTATAGCAACTGCAGGCAATGATTTCGCGATTTGTCGGTATATCGAATGATGCCGGCAGATATCCTGCTTCAGTAAGATATTGAAACTGGATACCTGTTTTTACTTTCAATACATCATAAAAATTATATTCCGGCTTGATGATAGGTTGAAGCGCCAAGGTGCGTTCACCATGCTTGTATGCTTCGCGGAATGCAGATTTTTCAACCGGGATTCCCGCATCCGTGTATGCCGACCAAAGCACTTCGGCCCAATGGATACCATTGGTGTCGATGGTTCCTCCGAAATCGAAAATTATCCCCTTGATTAATTGAAAATTGAAAGTTGAAAGTTGAAAATTCGTCATTCTTAATTTTTAATTCTTAATTCTTAATTCTTCCCCCTTCGCTTTCCCATGCATCAATAATAACCCGATCAGAATCCAAAATGTTTCGCGGATACGGGTAATAATACTAACATACACACCCAGGCCGGACGACATCGAGATGCCCTGAAACGCCAACAGGAAACCACCTTCGCGCGTACCCAACTGCAAAGGCGCAAAAAACAGGATATTGGCGATGAGCGACGATATAGCGATGATAATTACCGAATCCACGAAAGTGAGGTTCAAGCCCAGTGCCAACACTATGAAATACACTTCGAGGCACGACACAATCCGCGACAGAAACTCGATGAACAACGATTTATAGAAGTCGCCCCTACGATAAGTATACAAGTGCGCGATTTGCCGGTCGGTTTCAGCTATTTTCTCAAGCCGTTCACCGTCGATATGTTGTGTCCAACGTCGCACATATGGTATGCGGCCTGCAATACGGACACTCTTCATTAGCAAACCTTTCCGGTAGGCTTTCAGGAAAAAAATAATGGCTGCAATACACAGGAGGGCAACCACTCCCAATACTACATCTACGATCCATGAGGGACGCAGGTATACGATGGTGAGTGCAGCCGCAGTAAGCCAGAATAGAAAATGCGACATGATGTGCATCATGCTGTAAAGCACCACCGACGATGCCGCTTTACGTCCACCCACGTGCTGGCGCATCTCCAGTATGCGGTATGGTTCACCGCCTAATGCTACTACCGGAGTGATGTAATTGATAGCATACCCGCTGATGGTTGGCTTCAGTATGTTCCAGAACGATACATGCGGTGTTGTCTTGTCGCGCAGGATGACTTGCCACGACCAGGCATTCAACACATATACTACCAGCCATATCCCGATGATGGCCACAAACCACCATCCGGTTTCTCGGATATTGTGGATAATAGTGTCCAATCCGATGTTGTATACCATGATACACAGGGCTATTAACCCCAGTACGAAAAACAAAATACGATATTTATTGCTTTTCTGCGCCATCATTCAGTTTTTTATAAAAATACCGGCTGATACTTTCCTGTTTCAGGATCATGTAAAGAAACATGATGTTCAATACACTGAGTTCGAATACGAAATATAACCACGGCCGATGCAAAAACAGGCTCACAAACAATGCGATAACGCGGGTGTTGAAAGTGAGCATGTTGGTGTATTTCATCAACGGCTTATTCTTGGCGCGGAACTCGTCGCGCAGCCATTGCGGAATATTGTCGCCGAAACGTTCACGGACGCAGGTCATAAACCGTTGCAAATTGGGTGAAAGCTTCTCCTGTTGATTGGTGTAGTTGAGATAGAATGCCATCATGACCTTTTGGATGAAGTTCTTTGACCACGTCAGTTTTTTGAATTCCTGTTTGACATTTACAGCGCGGTCGACCTCGCTGCCATCCTTGCCTTTGATAAAAAACAGGTGGATATTGCGGTAATAATCGGACATAGAGGCTTGCTGAACATGGCTTGCCCCGGCGATTGAACCCAGCGCCCAGATCCATCCGCTCATGCCTTCGTGTTGCATGCGGACGCACAGAGTAATATAGATGGTAACAAACCATATGTTGCCGCACATGCCGTCGAGAATACGGCCAATACGGGTCTTTTGACCGGTCATTCGTGCTAATTGCCCGTCGGCGCTGTCGAGCGAATTAGCGACGACCAGTAAAGCCATGCCGATGATGTTGTGGTATAAATCACTGTAACCAAACAATAATCCAGCTGCTACGCCAATAAATATGCTGACGATGGTGACAGGGTTTGGAGGGATATGCAGCCAACGAAACAGCAATGCCCACGCATAACCCCACGGACGATATAACCACAAGTCCAGGGTTTCCTCAGTATCTGCCGATTTTAGCGTATCGGCATATTTTACTTTTTTTTGCTCCATCTGATTTTGATGTTTTATGACCTGCTGGGTCTCAAAGACCCGGTAGGTCTTATTTTCAGTTAAAGCCTGCCGGGCTTTCAAAAATTCGGCAGGTCTCATTTCCTTTAAAACCTACCGGGTTTGGAAACTTAGCGAAGCGGTCTCACCGTAAGGTAAACCCAGCAGGTTAGGTTGATTAAGAACGTTCAAATTTAATAAATTCTTCTGCAACGACAATATCTTCGACGTGGTCGATATCTACAATTTTTGAAAACGGGAACGCTTTCAGTTTCAAACCGTGACAAACGAGTTTTCTTTGGAAATCGCGCATCCGAGTCATGCCGCTTTGCATGGTGGCATCAAGTACATTCCACGCTGCCGGCCGCAAACAATAAACTCCACCGGAAATATATTTTCCCCCTGCCGGCCGTTCATCGCAAAAGTCAATGATCCGCATATCATCATCCGCATCAAGGTATAACGGTTTTTCGTCATCTACGAAATCAGTAACAGCCATCAGCCCGTCAATGTTTGCGTCATTGCGGAAAGCATCTAAATATGCGGCAAATTCGCTTTCGCGGAAGACCGTGTCCACTGTGGTCAGGCAAAAGGGAGTATCTTTCAGGAATGATTTCAGTTCGTACAGGCTGTACATGGAGCCGGGTGTCGATTTTATCACCAGATTCAATGGTACACCTATATTTTTGTCCTGCAAATGTGCAATAGTACGGTGGTTCTCGCTATTCACGATCACGCTCACCGACGAAGCCCCGTTACGGACGAAGATGTCCATCAACCGATCAATCAACGGCATTCCATTAATAGTGACCAACGGCTTGGGAATATCAATCCCTTCGGCTGCTAACCGCGAACCTTCACCTGCCGATATAATTGCAAAATTCATGATTTACTTCCCAATCTTTGTTTTTATCTCGCCCATTGTCGTTTGCATCCCGGTCATCATTGCCTGCATGTTATTCATCGTCGAGAGCATCTTTTGCATTCTTGTTTGCATTTCATTCACTTCCGATTGCAATTCATTCATGGCCCCCGATGTTTTGGCGATTGATGCTGATGTTTTATTCTTTGTAGGATATGTTCCGGAGCTTTCCAACGATGCATCAACCTTTTTTAATTGCGTTTCGGTAATCGCCGACTGTATTTTTGTCATTGATGGCTGCATCCTAGTGATCGCCGTTTGTATTTTGGTCATCGCCGAAAGCATTTCCGCCATCGCATCTTTCATTTCATCCATTATTGATACATTTTTGATGAATAGAACGCAGATGACACGGATAAAACTGATCTTGACTGATTTTTAAATCCGTTTTAATCCGTTCAATCAGTGTCATCCGCGTTCTATTTCCCTTAGAATACAAACCTCAATCTGAATCGCACACCCCATTCGGGAACATCCGGATGATCGAGATAATTGACACGTTTGACAAGATCGATACGCAGGAACTTGAATACATTGTCAATCGCCACACTGGCTTCCATATAAGGCCTATGGTTCAGCCTGTACATCGTGGGAACACCATCCTCGTTTACTGGGAAAAGCAACAGATTCGGATCATTTTCAGGACGGTTTTTTTCGCTCACATCGCCCCACAAGGCTTTGAAAGTAATAAACTCGCGCCATTTCAATTTCTTGATGAGCGGTAACCGGTTGAAAATCCATCCATTGAAACAATACGACAGATTAAGTTGTGCATACTGGTCACTCACAAACTCCATGTAATTCATCATATTATATGCTTCATCCTGATAGGCGTAATTCTGGTTGGCTTGATGGATCATCAATAATGGAAAAGGTACCGTACCCCATATTTTACCGGCTTTGAGCCACATATCGGCAAATCCGAGACTCGAAAACCAACTACGCTTGTCGAGTCCCACTTCTAACCGATGAAACTCATAATCGCCACCCCAAACGTCCTTCATACCATAATTATAGTTGACAGTGAACACCGGGTGGGTATGGTTGAGCGGATACCGGTTACGTTGTACCTGATAAAATCTTTCGTTGGGCGAAAATCTTAACTTTAATCCTAATTGTGCGGAGGTTACATCATTCACATTGCCATAAGCATTGGCAAACACCAAATCGCCTGCCGGACTTTCCTCGCGCCGCGTAAACGACGGTTTGAGCGAAATACCGCTGGCATATTCGCGTTCATAATTAACCGTAAAGGTGCGGTGATATACCATTTGTTGTGCGTGTCCGCGATGAAATGAAAGAAGCAGACGGTCGGCGCTCCCGAACAGGAAAAATTGTCCGGGGGTTTCTATGTTGTACTCATAATAAACACTGAGCAGGTTCTTCGGATACTCCCACGGATGCAATTTCCGGGGATAGAATGAATATATAGCACCTAGCTGGTATTTGAATTTTTCATCCTGAAAACCGTAAGCGCCATAACCCTCAAAAAAGAGATGTTTGTTGAACCGTGCGTTGGTCTTTCCGCCCAAGCGGAGACGTCCGCCTTCCACCTCGTTGAAGCTGAATAGTGTTCCCATCGGCCCAATATCGAACTTACCCGCATCGATATACCCTGAAAAAATAATCCCTGCAAGATTAAGAACCCGGTTAAACCACTTGTCGTTTTTCATATCCACGATCATGTCGTATATGCCTTGTTCCGAGTGTGAAAGAGGTACCGGCCGGCTGTCTAACCAGTACTGGTTGGCACGCATATCATAGCCGGGTATCTTATCTACTTTATTAATGCCTAGGAATTTACTTTCCGGGATACGATGATTAAACCGGTACTTTTCATATGTATTAGTACGTTTACCGAGAATCATGCTTTTCTTTTTTGTCAGGCTGAAATCGATGGTCGCTTCATCCAATGTCAGGCACCATGTACTATCTACTAGTGTATACTCCTGAATTAGTGAGAATTCATTAACAAAATTCACATTGGTATTTTGTGTAAAAGCCAATTCAGCACGCTTGATTGCATAAGCGCTGTCGTTAGTGATAAATACGCTGCCACGGAATCCAAAATCCTGTGCATTACGTGGATATATTGATAATTCAATACACGATGTGCCGCTCACATCTACCGTGTCGAGAATATGGTAGCGATAGAAATTAGGCGACATCGGCGACATCGGGCTCATGTACTCGTTTTCGAGCACCATGATCTTGTTATCGTAGATATTTGACTTACCCACCATACCATCCATAAATACACCGATGGTTTCCTGCTCGATGAAATCGTGGAAATTAGCCATTTTCGATGCAATCAGGAATTCCTTCTCGGCGTGAGGTTCCTTACGGAAATAGTGCTCGGAAATATTCTCGCGCAGGAAAACCGGCAGTGACAAATGTCCGGTAAGTTTCGAAGTATCAATGTAATTGAGCATGAACGGGAAATTACGGAACAGCGGCCCATTCTTGATACTATCATTCAAATCGTTGATCGAAAGTTGTATCTTTTCATAACGTTCATATTCGTAGGATTGGTGAACTTCAAGGCGGTTCTTATCCTTGTTGGCAATCGCCTTACGGATAAGGATCACTGCCGGGTTATCCCTGTTACGGTAACGTGCCCGCTGTCCGGTCACCACCACACTTTCCAGTTGGGTGGTCAATGGTTGCAGCTTCACGCTAAGCACGCCGTTTTTTACTGCGGTCAGTGGCATGGTTGTCGGTTCATAGCCAACATAAGAAAAGTGGAGGCTTTCACCTGCGGCTGTAAACGTCAAAGTATACCTTCCATTGTCGTCTGTCGTTGCGCCGATCCCAAGATTGGCTGGCATGAGTGATACATTAGCGTAAGGCAGGGGCTCACCGGTTAAAGCATCGGTTACTGTTCCTTTGATACGTGTTTGTGCGGCAACTGGGAACATTTTGCACGCTAAAACAGTAATCCAGATAAAAATGAGCAAGTATCTTTTTGTCAACATACCAAATGTTATGGAGTGATTCGTTCGGTGACAGGTGTTCCCGTGGCAAGGTTTACTCCCTGTATATCTACATATTCCACCTGCAATGAATTACTTGTTTTTGTTTTTACGTATATTTTTAACAAGGCAGATGGTTGTTTGTTAATTTCCGTTTGGCAAATATATTTTTGGTCATTCTGCTCTATAGTGACTTTCTTGTTTTTAACGGCATTCAGCTCAATGGTAATCACACCATTCTGTTTTCCTATCACTGTATATCCGTAAGCCAACTTTTGTTGGATATAGCTCAATGAACCGTGCTGTCCGGGATGTTCCTCCCGGTTAACCCAGTAGACCGATAACGGCATCTTCTCGTCCGGAACGCCTATAGCGTCTACATTGAGATCATAACACACGATATTCCGGTTTTTGCTCCGTTCTATATGGAACAGACGGTTTTCAGTGGAGTACGTATCATTTTCGTCCGGACTGGAAGTTGATGAAAACCCCGGCAGGCAATAGAAGATCAAAACAAAACAAACGGTATGTGCAATTTTCATAGTCTTTTTTACTCAAAAAACGTGCCTTATTTGGTGACTAATTGATGTATTCGTTGTGCGATGACAGGAGCAGCCTGCGCACGACAGGGTGCAAAGCTCGGCCAATCGTTCATGTCGATCAGGTAGATGGCCTCATCGGGAGTGATAATGGCATCACCACCATAAATGTCGATGTTCAACATTTCAGCAGCTCGTGTAGCGATGTCTTGCAACTCGTCCGAATGAACGGGGTAATATTCCGTTTTTCCATTGATAGCTTCGTTACCAAATTTACTATGTCGGTATTCTTCGGGATAAAAATGATAAAAGAAATCAGTACCACGTACTCCGTAAAATTTCACCAAATCGCCAACAACATGCTTACTCAACACTGCCAATTTGATACCACGGCGGGCATATTCGGCAAGGATGGTACAACCTTCGTCGGCATTACGGGCAAAACTCACATCTTCCTTATGAATAGCATGGAAATCGCCGCGCTTCACCCAACAAGGCAACAAATCCATGAAATCGGCAACTTGAGGTTTGCGGGTATCTACCGTTAGGTTAGCCGGTACGGGTATTTTACCTTCATTGAGCAATTGTGTCATATTATTCCGGTAACAGTTTTCGATACCATAACCCGAATTAATCACCCGGGTCCCATTTTTCTCCAATATTTGCAACATTCTGGCTATCTGTGGTTCGCGGGCCATTGTGAATACATATCGTTCACCAATGCCTTTCATGCATTCATCCTCGCAATATTCATTCACCTGATGTCCCATTTGTCTCAAATGACTTGCTGTAAGATCAAACACAGCCCGGTCATTCCCAATATGGTTGGGCGAAAACTGATGACCCCGACGGATACCTGCAAACAACATGAATTTTCTTTTTTTGCTGTACGTGAGAATAATATCTGTATCTATTTACACAAAATACAGAAATTTTTAACGTGGCAAATGTAAGTAAATTTCAGAAAACTAAAAAAACAAAAAAAGTTTTTCGGGGATTGAAAGTAAAAAATAATATCGAAATTTTACTGTTGATTTTCTACACTAATTGTCAATTCTCAATTAATTGCTTGCCGTATCTTTACCAAACGCCGTAACAATCCTTCCAGTTGGTCGAGTGGTAGCATGTTGGCGCCGTCCGATTTGGCATTAGCCGGGTCAGGATGTGTTTCGAGGAAAATACCGTCGACACCGACAGCCACTCCGGCACGGGCAACGGTCTCGATCAGTTGCGGCAATCCGCCTGTAACGCCTTCGGTGGTATTGGGTTGTTGTAACGAATGAGTAATATCAAGTACCACTGGCAAACTGGTCTCCTGCATCCGTTTGATTCCACGATAATCGACCACCAGGTCGTAGTATCCGAACATCGTTCCACGATCAGTGAGCATTACACGGTCATTTCCGGATTGTATTACCTTGTCGGCGGCAAACTTCATGGCTTCGGGAGCTACGAATTGCCCTTTTTTGATATTCACCATCTTACCTGTTTTAGCCGCAGCAATCAGCAAATCTGTCTGACGGCAGAGAAACGCGGGAATTTGCAGGATATCCACATATTCGGCAGCCATGATGGCATCGGCCTCGGTATGGATATCGGTCACTACCGGCACATACAGATTCTCACGGATGTCGGCCAGTATCTGCAAAGCCTTTCGGTCGCCGATCCCCATGAAGGAATCGATCCGAGAACGATTAGCTTTCTTGAATGAACCTTTGAATACAAACGGTATCTGCAACCGGTCGGTAATTTCCTTAATACGGCGGGCAATATCGAAACAGATACCTTCGCCTTCGACGACACAGGGGCCAGCAAGCAGGAAAAAATTACCACATGTGGTATGACTGATATGAGGAAGCGTCTTTAACATTTTAAATACTGTTTTTGATGATTTACTACCTGTCGGATTTTTAGATCCGCAAGGCAAAATCAAATCAATTATTTGTGGTGTGACAAAGATAATTGTAATCTGTTAAAAGAACGAATATTGACATAATATTTCCTATTTGAGACAGGTTGTGCTGATATAAAAATGGTTTTCGAATGAGGGTGTTCGGCAAAGCTTCCAGACTCCTATGAACTAAGAAGAAAGTCCCAGCTTTCTCCTACAAGGTAGGAATCGTGATTTAACCTAAAATCACACTTTCATGTGTAATATATAAAATGTCTTTGCTAGAGTGATTAAAGTATAAGACCTAAAAATCCCTGGTAACTTCAACGTTATTGGAGATTTTTTATCTTATTGCTTTATGACACAAGTCCCAATGGGAAACGCCTCGGAATAGAAGGTATAGTCCTTAAAAACAGATATCTGAAAAGATGATTTAAAAATTTAAACAACTTCTTAGCAAAAAATATTGGTATAACCAATTATACCGATGCCAATACCGGTGTTACCGAATTATTATCGCTTTGTCAGGATTTGCGTTCCAGTACCTGGCTCGGTGTAACATTTTCCAATTAATGCTTAATGTCGTTTACGCAATACTGCGATTCGTTTACGCTGTATTGCGTTTCATTTACGCAACGTTGCGAATCATTTGCGCAGCATTGCATTTCATTTACGCAGCATTGCGAATCATTCGCGCAGAGATGCGATTCATTTGCGCAGTATTGCGAATCGTTCACGCAGCGTTGCGAATCATTCGCGCAAAGCTGCGATTCAATGCGTGTACTCGTCGTACCCCCTTCTCTAAAAGTACGTCGTTCTTGTCGAGTAAACGACATTTATAAATCATTCTTTAAAAATCTCTTCCATTTCCTGTTCCACCAATTGCGTGACACTTTTCCTGAACGGCTCGCAAATATGGTCGATTACCTCGCCGGCGAAAGCCTGCAACAACATCTTTTTCGCTTCCGCTTCGCTGATTCCGCGTGAACGAAGATAAAACAAGGCATCGGCGTCTAATTGTCCGACGGTAGCTCCGTGACTACATTTCACATCATCGGCGTATATCTCCAATTGCGGGCGTATATTCATCTTGGCTTTTGGGTGCAGCAGGATGTTACTGCTTCGCTGGTAGGCCAATGTCTTTTGTGCATCCTTGTCAACGACAATACGCCCTGTAAAAGCGCCGGTGGATGTTCCCGCAAGTATCTGCTTGAACAATTGGTTGCTGTGGCAGTCGGGCGAAGCATGCCTGATTAATATCTGGTGGTCGGTATGCCCGGTTTGTTTTGTCAGTGTCAAACCTTCGACAATATGCTCGGCTTTTTTCTCCGCAAGTGTTACTGTCAGGCTATTGCGGACTGAATTTCCTCCCAACGATATGTAATGTGTCCGCATCTTGCTGGATGCTTGCTGCTTCACAAAGGTATGGGTCATTATCCTGGTAGCATCATTCACTTTTTGAAGGCGCACCAAGTCCAACATTGCCGATTTATTCAATACCACCTCCGTCACATCATTGCAAAGATAAGATCCGTCCGAAAGGGTATAATCGCAAACCAACACTTCGGCCGAACTGCCGGGCTCCATCATGATCAGGTTGCGCGGTTGTATCAGTGTTTGAGGTTTCCGGTCGAACACATTGATGATTTGTATCGGTTTGGATGGTTTTACTCCTGCCGGAACATACAGGAAAAAACCGTCGCCGCATAACATGGCGTTCAGGTTTACCAGTATGTCGTCCGAAAGTTCGTAATTGGTAAAAAAATGGTGATATATATCATCAAATTGCTTGATCATGCTCACAAAGCTCCCGACAATAACGCCCTCGGGAAGCTTGTGGATTGGCTCATTACTCAAATAATACCCGTTGGTAATGACAATGCTGTATGAGTCAATCGTTGGAATATCGCTGTTGAGCAAATCCGTAATGAGCGAAAGTGTGAAATCGCCAGCCGATGGGCGGTATGAGGGTAGCTGTTGTTCCAAGAACGATGCTATCGGCGTATACAGGTACTCCTCATCCTTTTTTGCCAAAGGAATGGATGTTCCTGAAAGCTTTTCCATTGCTTTGTCTTTAACCTCAAAGGCAAATGCTGGTAAATCCCATGGACGGGCTTTCTGGTATTGGTCTATATAATATTGTATCGGATTCATAAATAATTGACAATTGATCATTGACAATTGATCATTAAACTTTAAACTTTAAACAATTTTAAACAACCTCAAACCTTAAACTCATCGTATCCTTTTTCTTCAAGCTCTATTGCTAATTCCTTGCCACCTGTCTTAACAATACGCCCGTCTACCATCACATGTACGAAATCCGGCACAATATAATCAAGTAACCGTTGGTAATGCGTAATGACGATTGCTGCATTGGTCGGTTTGCGCAACATGTTCACCCCATTGGCCACTATACGAAGAGCGTCAATGTCCAGTCCGCTATCGGTTTCGTCGAGGATCGCCAGGTCGGGTTCCAGCATAGCCATCTGGAATATTTCGTTACGCTTCTTCTCGCCGCCCGAAAATCCTTCATTCACCGAACGGCTGATCAGCGATGCGTCGAGTTCCACCAGTCCGGCTTTTTCACGCATCCTCCTGAGGAAATCGGAAGCCGACAATGGTGCTAGTCCTTTGTATTTGCGCTGTTCATTCACTGCCAGTTTCATAAAGTTAGCCATGCTCACACCGGGTATTTCCACAGGATATTGAAAGCTAAGGAATATGCCGCTACGGGCGCGGTCTTCGGGCGACATAGCCAGCAAATCGGCGTCTTTGAACAATACCGCTCCTTCGGTGACATCATAAGCATCCCGGCCGGTAAGAACGGAAGCCAACGTACTCTTTCCCGCACCGTTGGGACCCATGATGGCATGCATCTCGCCCGCTTTCACTTCGAGATTGACGCCTTTTAATATTTTATTGCCTTGAATAGAGGCATGTAAGTTACTAATGGATAACATTTTTGTTGATATGATAAAAAACAGCATGCCTTGCCATGCCCTCAGCACGGACGATATGCTTCCGGATAATAATCAGCACAAAGGTAACAATCTTATGCGATACATGCATCTTTCTTTTCTTTTTTGCGGACCGCGGTCCTTGCCGAATAAATACATGTCTTGATAATCCTATCCTCCTGTTATGTACGTGCATAGGAGACTGATAGTAAATGACATCAACGAAGTAATAGTATATTATACCGACTGGGGTTATTGATGTTTCAGTCCCTTAGCGTCATTCAGTATCGCTTTCACCGACCCTACCAGTATTTGTGCTTCGACAATTACCGGTACCTTGTTCTCGTCGTCGGTTACCCAAATGATAGCATCTTCGTCGCCCTTAAAAATCGTTCCTTCTACTAATTGGATAGCAAATTTGATACATTTATATTTCACCTTGTCACGCGTCTTCACTTCCTCTTTACCGAGATAACGAATATAGAGATGGTATGCCTGGCTGTCGAGGATCATATCGATGGGAATTTTGTCACCGACTTTGTATTGGTTGAAATCGACACTGCGGAAATAATATACGGCCGACATCACATCGAACAGGCAGGGTGCCAGCGGTAAATTACCTTCCACGCCGGGATTACCACGTTTTGCCACATATGTGTGAATCAAGTTGTTTGTGTAGTCGAATTTGTAATCTTCGAACGCTGTATAGCTTCCTTCTGTTACATCGCGTTCGTACCAAAGCGGTATCTGTGTTTCTGGATCAATGTATGACTGGTATTTTTCACGTATCTTGAAGATCCAGTCGTACGATTTGAAGGTGTTGCCGAATGCATACAGATGCAAAACGTCACGCCCGTTGTATTGCTTTTTGGTAACATTGAATTCCACTTCGCCGGCATGGAGCCAGATGACCCCCCAATTATAATAGGCTTTGTAGGTGAGCACTTCGCCCGGACCAAATGCTTTCGAATCAATATGGCATTGCGATTGTACCGTTAAGGCGTACATACACAATAGTGTGCAGAATATAATTTTTCGTATTTTCAACCCCGTTCCTTTATTTTGTATTTATACGTTTGTTTATGATGGCTTGTTACAAAAAACGCGCCTGAAAGAATCTCCGGTAGTGTAATTCAATCATTCTTTTTATATTTGCAAATTAAGCTAAATAATATCAATTCACACAAAATGCATAAAATCAAATTTGTATGAGACAAACTTTCATTCTTTTTGCCATTCTCCTGTGTGCGGGGCTTTCGGCACAAACAGTCGGTAAAATTACCGATCCCGCAGACTGGGTTAACCCTTTGATGGGAACGCAGTCCAAATTCTCGTTGTCTAACGGCAACACCTATCCGGCCATCGCTGTACCCTGGGGTATGAATTTCTGGATGCCGCAAACCGGAAAGATGGGCAATGGTTGGGCATACACTTACGATTCGGATAAAATACGCGGGTTCAAGCAGACTCATCAGCCCAGCCCGTGGATCAACGATTACGGGCAATTCGCCATCATGCCTGTTACCGGTAAACCTGTTTTCGATGAAGACCAGCGTGCAAGCTGGTTCTCGCACAAGGCTGAAATCGTCAAACCGTATTATTACAGCGTGTACCTGGCCGATTTCGATGTAGTAACCGAAATCACTCCGACGGAACGTGCCGCCATGTTCCGGTTCACTTTTCCCGAAAACGACAATTCGTATGTGACGATCGATGCATTGGATAAGGGTTCATATATCAAGGTGATCCCCGGAGAAAATAAAATTATCGGTTACAGCACCAAGAACAGTGGTGGCGTGCCCGAAAATTTCAGGAATTATTTCGTGGTGGTGTTCGATAAGCCATTTACTTACCAGGCTACATTCAACAACAGCGACCTGAAAGCCGGACAACTCGAAGAACAGGCCGACCGTACAGGCGCCATTATCGGGTTTAAAACAAAAAAGGGTGAAAAAGTACATGCCCGGGTAGCATCGTCGTTCATCAGCCACGCACAAGCTGAAATCAACCTGAAAGAACTGGGTTCCGGCGATTTCGAACAGGTAAAAGCAAAAGCGAAAGCAGCATGGAACAAGGTATTGGGCGCCATCGCAGTCGAAGGTGGTACGGTTGACCAGACCCGTACATTTTATTCTTGCTTCTACCGTTCGGTATTATTCCCGCGTATGTTTTACGAAATCGATGCCCAGGGTAAGGTTGTACACTACAGCCCTTATAATGGCCAGGTATTACCCGGCTATATGTTTACCGACACCGGATTCTGGGATACTTTCCGTTGCCTGTTCCCGTTCCTCAACCTGATGTACCCGTCGATGAATGCAAAGATGCAGGAAGGCTTGGCGAATACATACCTTGAAAGCGGCTTCCTGCCCGAATGGGCCAGTCCGGGGCACCGTGGTTGCATGGTGGGCAACAACTCGGCTTCTATCGTGGCCGACGCTTACCTGAAAGGCGGCAAAGGTTATAATATTGACAAGTTGTGGGAAGCTGTCCTGCACGGTGCAGACAATGTGCACCCGAAGGTAAGTTCCACCGGCCGCTTGGGACATGAATATTACAACAAGTTGGGATATGTTCCCTACAATGTAAAAATTAACGAAAGCGCTGCCCGTACGCTCGAATATGCTTACGACGACTGGTGTATCTACCAATTGGGTAAAAAATTGAATCGCCCGGCCTCAGAGATAGACATCTTTGCAAAACGCAGCCAGAATTATCGTAACCTGTTCGACAAGGAAACCAACCTGATGCGTGGACGCAACGAAGACGGGACATTCCAATCGCCATTCAATCCATTGAAATGGGGCGATGCCTTCACTGAAGGTAATAGCTGGCATTATACCTGGTCGGTGTTCCACGATATGCAGGGATTGATCGACCTGATGGGCGGGCAAAAGACGTTCAATACGATGCTCGATTCGGTATTCAATGTGCCGCCGTTATTCGACGACAGCTATTACGGCGGTGTGATCCATGAGATACGCGAGATGCAGATCATGAACATGGGCAATTATGCACATGGCAACCAGCCCATACAACACATGATATACTTGTATAATTATTCCGGCGAACCATGGAAAGCGCAATACTGGCTTCGCGAAGTAATGACCCGTCTTTATTTGCCTACGCCCGATGGCTATTGCGGCGATGAAGATAATGGCCAGACGTCGGCATGGTATGTATTCACTGCACTTGGGTTTTACCCGGTTTGTCCTGGCAGCGATCAGTATGTGATGGGCGCTCCGTTGTTCAAAAAAGCTACGCTGAATTTGGAAAACGGGAAAAAAGTGGTGATCAATGCACCGGCCAACAATGCTGAAAACTTGTATATTAAGAATATGAAATACAACAGCCAGGCTTATTCCAAAAACTGGTTAAGCCATGAATCGCTGATGAAAGGTGCAGTAATTGATATTGAAATGGCTGCAAGCCCCAATAAGCAACGCGGTGTGAAAAAAGTTGACTTTCCCTATTCTTTTTCTGACGAAAAACGATAAATTTTTCGTATCTTTGTCACCTCATCAATAGGGTTAGGTAGATTAGAAACCCACTGAAATAGTGCTATTTGGCGATTTCAGTGGGTTTTCCGTATCTCCCAATTTGTACCTGTAACCTGTAACTAAAAGATCATGAATGACGAACGTCCTCTTATCCTAATCGCCAACGACGACGGCTATCGCGCCGGCGGAATCCAGGCGCTGATTGAAGCAGCCCGGCCGTATGGCGATCTACTGGTAGTTGCGCCCCTCGAAGGTCAGTCGGGAATGTCGCATGCCATCACGGTAAAAGTCCCCCTGCGTGTTGAAAAATACGTGGAAGAACCGGGATTTACCCTGTATGTGTGTAATGGGACGCCTGTTGATTGTGTGAAAATAGCGCTCAATAAACTGATTAACCGTCATCCCGACCTGCTGATTACCGGTATCAACCACGGAGCCAATTCATCGGCCAGCGTGTTGTATTCGGGTACTATGGCAGCAGCTATCGAAGGTTGCATGTATCATATTCCGGCGGTTGGTTTTTCTCTGCTCGACCATTCGCCTAAGGCTGATTTTACACCCTACATTGGTTATGTGAAAAACATTATTGAAAGTGTCCTGGAAAATGGACTACGTCACGGTACATGCCTGAATGTGAATATCCCCAAAATTCCCACTTCCGATATCAAGGGAATGCGTGTTTGCCGCCAGGCACGCGGATACTGGCAAGAAGAATTTGATCACCGCATCGATCCCAATAATCGCGAATATTACTGGCTCACCGGCGACTTTTTTAATGAAGAACCTGAAGCAAAGGATACCGACGAGTGGGCGTTGAAGAACAACTATATTTCAATTGTTCCCGTACAAATCGACCTGACTTGCTATAAAAGCATGGTCAAGTTGAAAAAGATACTGGAGAGCAATTAAATTTTATCTCACAAACACCCAATTATCCTCCGTAGACATATCCTTTTCGAATAAATAGTTTTCGCTATCGAAGGCTTTTAGATCTTCAGGGTTAGTGATGCGGTGTTGTATGGCAAAACGGCACATCAACCCACGGGCTTTCTTGGTATACACCACAATGGTTTTGTATTTATTCCCGCTCCATTCCTTAAATTCGACATGAATTACCCTGGCGTTTAGTTTTTTGGTGTTGACGGAACGGAAATATTCGTCAGAAGCCAGATTTACCAACACCTGCGATTCATTTGCCGGGAAAGCCGCATTGAGTGCGTCGGTAATGGTGTTGCCCCAAAATTCGTAAAGATGATCGTATCTGGGTGGTTGAAGGGGCGTACCCATAGGTAGACGGTAAGGTTGCATCAAATCCAAGGGACGCAACACACCATACAATCCGGACAGGATACGGAGATGTTTTTGTGTAAAATGGAGATCCTCCACGGTCAATGTAGAAGCTTTCAGTCCATTATATACTTCGCCGTTGAAGGTCAGGATGGCTTGCTTAGCATTGGCAGGCGTAAACGGGGTATGCCACCGGGCAAACCGCTCTACATTGGTTTGTGCAATATTGTGGTTCACATCCATCAGACGGGCAATCCTGTCGGACGGATATTGTTTCAACTGATCAATCAGCATGGCTGCCTGATGTAAAAAGTCGGGTTGTGTATATTCGTTGGTGATATTTTGTGGCTTCAGATTCAATATTTTTGCCGGGGAAATAACTAGGAGCATAACATTCTTTTTTATATTTTATCTTAGCCAGGATTAACATGATTTTAAATACCATCGACCCTGCCAACAAATTTCAAATGCAAAGGTATTACTTATTCTTATGTGATATCACAAATGCTGTTTTGATATGATGAAGATCTTTTTATCGATAAATTTTATACATTTGCAATCAATCAGATATCGATGAGGAAATTTTCAATAAGTATGTGATGCTTTTGGAAAATTGCGGAACGATGGTTGTTAATCGTAGAATCAATACCAATCAAAACTTTAAAACATGAATTAATCTTAAAATTTTATTTGAAATGAAAACCACATTATTCGCTTTGTTATTTTTCGTAAGTAGCATTGCCATTGCGCAAGTCAAAGGTATTGAACACGTAGTCCTTATCGGCACCGACGGTTTTGGAGCCTTTATGTTCAAGGAGCACAAAGGTAGTTTCCCGAACATCGAGCAATTGATGAAAGAAGGTTCGTCTTCGATGACGATGCGCAGTGTGTTGCCTTCATCCAGCGCTGTTAACTGGGCATCGATACTGATGGGCGCGGGTCCCGAGCTGCATGGTTACACTGAGTGGGGCTCACGAACACCTGAGCTGCCGTCGCGTGAGATCGGGCCTTATGGCATCTTCCCCGGAATTTTCGGATTGGTCCGCCAACAAAAGCCCAAAGCTGAAACCGCAGTTGTATATTCGTGGGAAGGTATCGGTTATCTGTTCGAGAAAGATGCGGTGAATGATGTGAAAGAATGTAAGGATGATGATTTATGTGTGCTTGATAACGGATTGCAATTTCTGGCTAAAAAGCCAGTGCTGTCGTTCATCTACTTTTCCGAACCCGACGGCGCAGGACATGGCAAAGGTTGGGGAACTCCCGAATACCTTGCCGCATGTAAGAAAATAGACGAATATGTAGGAGCGATCATGAAAGCGATTCGCGACAATGACATGGAAAAAAACACGGTAGTGATCTTCATATCCGATCATGGCGGCATCAATAAAGGCCATGGCGGCAAGACAATGCAGGAGATGGAAGTTCCTTACGTGTTGTGGGGAAAGCCAATCAAAGCTGGCTATACGATCCCCGAAAGCCTGATGGTGTATGACAATGCATCTACTATTGCATACATTCTCGGCCTGAAACAACCACAGGTATGGATTGGACGTCCGGCCAGATCGGCTTTCAAATGACAGATCTACATACAATGTCGTTTACTTAAACGTTCGGCTGAGGCTTTGCCTCAGTCGAATCTATTTCGACAGGCTCAGCCTGTCAGGATAAAACAGACGAGGTAGAACCTCGTCCGAACAACCAAATCTTTAAATTAAATGACATTGGATATACATATTCGTTTTTTGTATCGCCTTTGGTCAATGAATATATTCCGTTGATCAAAATTTTGTGGACTCATTCAACATCAATCAAAATATTTTCTATATTTGACCGCAAAATGTAAATAATGTTTATTAAACGGAATATCATCTGTGGTGTATTGTTGTTTGCCGTGAGTGTATGCACTTACGGACAGACCGATATGTTCCTGACACAACAATGGTTTTCGCGGGTCAATTTTAATCCGGCATCTACCGGCAACAGTAACAATATCGATATATTCCTGTTGAACCGCCAGCAATGGGCTGGATTTGAAAATGCACCCAAGACCAGTGTCCTCAATGCACACAGCTATTTTAACAGTATTCATTCGGGGCTGGGACTGAGTGTGATATACGATAAGCTGGGAGTAAGCCATAAAACAGTCGATGCCTTATTATCATACGCTTATCATTTCAATGTCGGTGAAGAGGCATTACTCTCATTAGGCTTGTCGGGTGGGGTATACAACAGCAATTGGGACCCGAAAAACAATACGTTGGGAGAAGAAAATGATCCCGAGCTCCTGACTGAAAAATCATCCCGGACAAACGCCGATTTTAATGCCGGCCTTGAATTGAATATGTACGGAATTACTTTTGGCACATCGGTCACTCACATCACAAGCGCTAATGTTGAGAGTTCGCTTACCGGTAAGCCGGCAAGGGAGTATTACGGTTATGCACGTTATCGTATGGCTGTGACCCGCACATTCGACCTTGCACCGGGTATCATGTACCGTAATGCCAACCGGAGCAATTTCTTCGATTTTAACCTTACCGGTTTTTTGATGAAAAAATACTGGGCTGGTATATCTTTTCGGCCCGGCAATGCTTTCGCCGCCATGTTGGGATTGGAAATCGGTATGTTCCGTGTAGGTTATGCATACGACCGCTCCATAGGGCAGACGTCGTCATTGGCAACCAATACGCATGAAATCATGCTTTCGGTTCGTATCCGCAAGCCTCAAACCAATAAACCGACACCCCGATTTATCGATTAACGATAAACTGCGTGCGGCTTATTTTAAGAGAAATCAATTATCTTAATCATAAACCATAACAAATATCAGAATTAGTATGAAAGATGTAGTAGTAGGCGTAGACATAGGTGGAACATTCACAAAGTTCGGTGTTATCGACCGCGTAGGAAATGTATTGGTGGAAGGTTCGGTTCCAACCGATCAAACGGACGACATCAAAGTGTACCTTGCCGGATTGAGTGGGGCTATTGACAAAGTGTTGAGGGAATTAGGCGACTCTGTTAGTATCAAAGGTATCGGTATCGGTGCACCCAATGGCAATTACAAGAGCGGAAGTATCGAATTTGCACCGAATCTGAAGTGGGCGCATGGTAAAGTGGTACATTTGGTAGATTTACTCCATGAACATTTCAAACAGCCTATTGCTGTGACCAACGATGCAAATGCAGCCGCTATCGGCGAAATGATATACGGCGGAGCCAAAGGCATGAAAGATTTTATCCTGATTACGCTTGGTACAGGATTAGGCAGTGGTATCGTTGTTAATGGCGAGTTGGTATATGGCAACGACGGTTTTGCCGGCGAGGTGGGACATGTACGTGTAAAAGACAACGGACGTGTTTGCGGTTGCGGACGTCGTGGTTGTCTGGAGGCTTATGTCAGCGCTCCGGGTATCAAACGGACTGTGTTCGAACTGTTGGCCGAATATAACGGCAACAGCGAACTCTCCAAGTATTCATTTGACCAGCTGACCTCCGAAATGATTTACCAGGCTGCTACCCGTGGTGATAAAATTGCGCTGGAAGCTTTCCAGATCACCGGCGAAATTCTTGGAATCAAGTTGGCCGATGCTGTAGCGCACACATCGCCTGAGAAAATATTCCTTTTTGGCGGTTTGGCCAAATCGGGCGAGTATATTCTCAAACCGACGCGCGAAAGCTTCGAAAAGAATCTGCTCAAGATCTACCAAGGCAAGATACCTATCGAGTTATCATCGCTTGCTGAAGGTAATGTAGCTATCCTGGGAGCCAGTGCATTAATCTGGCAGGAATTGAATAAAAATTAAGTTTTACATGGTGTGTTAGTTAAAAGCGTGGGGCGAAAGTCCTGCGCTTTTTTGTTTCATGAAAAATCAAATGGAATTTCCAATTGAGCCGACTGTAGTCGGAACGACCGTCGATGATATGTCGTAATACCGTGCACGGCAATCGCGTTACGGTGCTCACGCGAAGGGTAACCTTTGTTCTTTTCCCATAGATATTGGGGATATTCCGTAGCAAGCGCCGTCATATAATCATCGCGGTAGGTTTTTGCCAACACAGATGCTGCCGCAATGGAATAATAGAGTGCATCGCCTTTAATGATTGTCCGGTGCGGAGTTTCAGGATAAGGAATAAAATAATTGCCATCGATGATCAGGAGTTCGGGCCTAACGGCTAACTGTTCCACCGCCCTGTGCATGGCACGTACCGAGGCTTTCAATATGTTGATTTTGTCGATTTCGTGATTGTCGCACGACGCTACCGCCCAAGCAATTGCCTTTTCCTTGATTTCGTCGCGTAACTGATAGCGTTGCTTGTGGCTCAACTTTTTCGAATCGGTCAACGTATCATGAGTAAAGCCCTGGGGAAGGATTACTGCAGCGGCAAACACCGGTCCGGCAAGGCAACCGCGTCCGGCTTCGTCGCAACCGGCTTCGATGAGGAAATCTTGAAAGGATGGTTTCATAAAAAGATGGTAAGATGGTAAGATGGTAAGACATGTAGGATGGCAAGACCATAAGATTTATGACGGATTCTCATTCTTACGGTCTTACATGTCTTACTGCCTTAATCTCTTTCACTTCTATCGGTTTCAATGGTTTTAGTTTTTCGGCGCAATAACCATCCGGAATGGTAATCCATCCGTCGTCAGAAATTTGTATTTTCACTTCCGGAAAATCAGAACGGGTAAGGCTTTGTATGACAGAAACCACCCGACGAGCGGAATCATAGCGGGGTGTACGGTCATCAGCAGGTTGACAGGTTGGTGTGATATGTGCCTTGATGAAACACCCGTTGGAAGTGGTGTAAATCCGGAAGATTGGCGCAAGCCCGTTTACGCCTTCCACATTAACACGGCTGACAGTACTGAAATTGCCCATACTATACGCGATGAAGCGATTGTTGTATACCTCCACGGCACGGGTAACATGCGGACCATGCCCCAACAGGACATCGGCGCCTGCATCAATCATCTTATGGGCAAATTCGTATACATTGCCACGGTTTTCGCCAATAAAATTTTCTGTCTGGCGTGTCACATGCTGGTAGGTTTTCCCTTCGGCTCCAGCATGGAAAGAAACAATAACGATATCACAACTATCGGACAATTGTCGGACAATCTCCTGTGCCGCAGGGATGTTCTTCACATCCACTGTACCAGTGTTGGGTGCAAAGGCGCAAAAGCCGTACTTTGCCCCATCTTTGATAAAAATCGTTGTAGGGCAACTCAACAGCCCGGCATACCGTATCCCTGAGTTGCTCAATGTCTGTAGTGTCGATGACCGCCCCAGCTCACCAAAGTCGCCCATATGGTTGTTGGCCAGGCTCAATATATCAAATCCGGCATCAACCAAACACCTGGCAAACTCCGTAGGCATTCCGAATGTGTAACACCATTCCGGATTATTGCAATTTTTCGCACCAACCTTTGAATCGGTCATAGCGCCTTCCAGATTTCCGAACAGAATATCGGCATTGGCGAAATACGGTAGCACCATACTAAACGAACGACTGCAATCATTATTCGGAGGCAGGTATTCACCATTAGGAAAGATGGTGCCCATCATGATATCACCCACTGCAACAATTTGAATGGTATCTTTGGATTCGGATATACTGGCCGTTACGGACAAAGATTTGCCCAACAGGCATGAGATGCTAACAATTACAATTAAAAATCGGTTCACGTGCTGTATGATTATGGTACAAAGGTAAAAGTTTTCACTAAATACGCTCTGACTTATTTACTTTCTGACATTTAAACACCTCACTGTGACACACCATTTACCGGGATAAGAAAAATTCATTTTTTACATCAAAAAATTTGGTAGAATGAAAATAATCATTTTTCTTTGCAGTGTAATAGTTAAGTAGTTCACTAATATTTTATTTATGATACAAATTGAAAATTTGAACTTTCGTTATGGCAGGCGTTCCGCACTTTTCAACGGTCTGAACCTGTCGTTAGCCGGCGGTCATATTTATGGCCTATTGGGACGCAATGGTGCGGGCAAAACCACGCTGTTGAAAATCATGATGGGTATGCTCTTTCCAAAGAATGGCACATGTCGCGTATTGGGATACGATTCTTCCAAACGCCAACCCGACACACTTGCGGATATGCTGTTTGTCCCCGAGGAATTCTATGCCCCGGAAATGACGATTCGCAGGTATGTTGATCTATATGCGCCATTTTATCCGGCATTCAGCCACCAACAATTCAATGCTTATATGAACGAATTGCAATTATCTATGGGTGACCATTTCAATTCATTTTCATTGGGACAAAAGAAAAAAGCAGTGTTGGCATTTGCATTGGCAGCCAATACCCGTGTATTACTTCTGGACGAACCGACCAATGGACTGGACATTCCTTCAAAAACACAATTCCGCCGTATGTTGGCTTCGGTAGCAGCCGGGGATCGTTGTATTGTCATATCCACTCACCAGGTACGTGATATCGAAAATCTAATTGACGCCATAGTAATGCTTAACAATGGTCAGATAATTCTCAACAAAAGCGTGGAAGATATTACTGCGAAACTTTCGTTTGATATTATTCCCGAATTAACCGGGCAGGAGTTATATGCAGAAAATACCATTGCCGGTTATCATGCTGTGTTGCCCAATACGGATGGCGAATCTACACAAATCAGCCTGGAGTTATTGTTTAATGCGGTGATGAGTAACCAGCAAGTCATCAAAAATATTTTTAACCGATAAAATATATAGATATGAATCAAATATTTAGTTTTAAACGTTATGGGTGGTTGTTAAAACGCCAATGGTATGAGAATGCCACTATTTATAAATGGGGTATTGTGCTTTTGATAATAGCGATTGTTGGGTTCTTTTGGGGATCCAGCGATTGGAAAGCGGTTGATGAGCCACATCTTGGCCAGATGGAAACATTTTCTATTGTGGGTGTCTTTTTTTTGTACATATACGGAGCGAACTTTTTTGATAGTTTAAGTTCAAAAAACAAGGGAATGTTTTATTTTTCGTTACCTGTTTCGGCATTTGAACGTGTTGCTGTTGCATTTACATTCGTGATGATACTTTTACCGGTTCTTTTATTGATCATTTTCTCAGCATTTGATTTTATATTTGTACAATTGTTCAATCACATTCATGGGGTTTCGGTACAAATGTTTTTTAAAACAGCCTCACCCCTTGGTTCAATAGGATTGCTGCCTTCAATGGTGTGGGCTTATCTGTCTTATACTTCTTTTTTTGTGTTGGGATCATTGATGTTTGGAAAGAAAGGAATAACCATAACCTTTATTGTGACCGCTGTTTTTGTGTTTATCTTTTTCTGGTTGCGTTTTTTTATTTATGGCCAGATGTCTATTATCGATTTTTTTAGAAGTAGCTTCTTCGTTTTACTCATTCCAGTTTGTTGGGTGATGTTGTTTTTTGCAATGAAGAGAAAGGAGGTGTAGCTGTGGACTTCAAAGATAAACAGGCCATATACCTGCAAATAGCTGATTATGTGTGCGACCATATCCTTACAGGGAAATGGCCTGCAGGCGAAAAGATCATATCTATACGCGAACTGGCCGTGAACCTTGAGGTAAACCCCAATACGGTGATGCGTACTTACGAATACCTGCAACAACAAGGTGTGATTTTCAATAAACGCGGCATTGGTTATTTTGTGGATGAGACAGCACCGGAAAAAATACGTGAAATACGCCGGCAAAGGTTTTTTGAACAGGAATTACCCGATTTTTTCAAAACGATGAACATGTTGGGGATCGATTTCAAGGAAATAGAAAAGAAATATATTGACAGGAAAACATGAGTTTTTAGAGTAAATAAGTTCCGGTTTGTTTTACGGGAGCTTTGATCATTTCACACGAATAATGTTACATTTGCACTTTCTCAAAGTTTGTTACTTTATTTTTGTGATATGAAAACTATCAAACTCATAGCTATTGTATTTGTTTACACAGTATTGGCTCATGCGCAATCGCCGGAGAATGTTATCCGCCAGTTACCTGTTTATGCTGCATCACAATCAGTAACTACCGATTGGTTGTTGGATCATAGTGGTTACAAAGCCAATATTTATGCATCTGCTGATGGGAAAAACATTGTGATGGCCAACGGATTGTTGGAACGTACTTTCACTGTTGTACCTGGTGTGGCATGTGTCAGTTACAGGAATCTGGCGTCAGGGCAACAGATGCTGCGGGCTGTAAGTCCGGAAACCGTTGTCACCATCGACCTGATCGAATACCCGGTAGGCGGACTGAATGGCCAGGTGGAGCGGGCGTATCTTGAGCCGGCGTGGATTGCTGCGTTTACGGCGCCCGACAGTGAGTTCAAACTATCCGGCATCCGGGTATCAGACATCCGGCCTTATGTGTCATGGAAACCCAAACGGTGGTGTTCCAACCCGGACCAGCCCACAGGAAAGACGCTTTCTTTTCATTATGCTTCGACTAAGACGCCACGCCTGAAAGGTGTGACCGTGGTGGTGTATTATGAATTGTACGACGGTATTCCACTTATGAATAAATGGGTGGAGGTGCTCAACGAAAGCCAGTCATCACTGGTGGTGAACAAGGTGGTAAGCGAAAAACTGGCGCTGGTGGAGGAAGAATCGGCTGTGGTGGGACAGCCCGAAGAAATGCTCAAACCCCACTATTTGTATGTGGAAACCAATTATGCATTCAACAATGCCATGAATTACCACGTGAGTGATCAGACAACCAACTGGAAACGCGACTACGACTACACTTCACAGGTGAATTACGATTTTGATACGCCGTGTGTGTTGGAGATATATCCCAATATTGACCCCAACATGCGTTTGGAAACCGGGCAGACCTTCCGTTCGCCGCACAGTTTCGAATTATTGTTCGACAGCTACGATCGTGAACGCAACGGGTTGGCCATTCGCCGGATGTATCGCACTGCAACCCCGTGGGTTACCGAAAATCCAATTTTTATGCACTTAGTGAGCCGCAACGACGAGCAGGTATTTACCGCTATAGACCAGTGTGCGGCAACCGGCTACGAAGCGCTGATCCTCAGCTTCGGTAGTCATATCAATATCGAAGACGTCTCGCCTGAGAATGTCGCGAAGATGAAGCGCATGGCTGATTATGCCCACCGGCATAATATCCAGATTGGTTGCTATTCATTGTTTTCCAGCCGTAAAATCAATGCCGCTACAGATGTCATCAGTCCCGAAACCGGAAAACCCGGCGGGGCATTCTTTGGTAACGCACCTTGCCTGGGTAGCGAATGGGGTTTGAATTACATCAAGAACCTGAAATACATGTATACCGAATCGGATTTCGACATCTTTGAGAACGATGGCCCTTACCCGGGTGACATATGCGCTTCTACTTCACATCCCGGACACGAAGGGTTGCACGATTCGCAATGGCGGCAGATGGAAATGCAGAAAGCCTTTTACCGTTGGTGTAACGAAAACGGGATTTATGTGAATGCTCCGGATTGGTATTTTTTGGATGGCACCAACAAGATCGGATTGGGTTACCGCGAGGTGAATTTCTCACTTCCCCGCGACCGCCAGCGTATCCTCAACCGCCAGAATATTTACGACGGCACTTGGCTCAAAACACCGTCGATGGGGTGGGGATTTGTGCCGTTGACCGCTTATCACGGCGGCGGTGCCGATGCGGTACTGGAGCCGCTCAGCGAGCACCTGGCTGACTACGAACAGTTGATGGTACAGTATTATGGCGCCGGCATACAAGCCTGCTACCGCGGACCACGCCTGTACGATACCGATGAGACGAAGGCTGTGGTGCAGCGGGTAGTGGCCTGGTATAAGAAGTACCGAGACATCCTTAATTCGGATGTAATTCACCTGCGGCGTGCCGACGGCAGCGACTGGGACGGTATCATGCACGTGAACCCGCAATTGAAGGAAAAAGCGTTGGTGATGCTTTACAATCCTTTAAAAACAGATATTACACGTACCATCAAACTGCCGATATATTATACAGCATGCCACGACAAGCTTTCCGTACGCGAGCAGGAAGGAAAGCCCAAGGTTTACAAAGTAGACAGGGATTATAATGTGGTACTGACCGTTACCATTCCGGCCAACAGTTACACATGGTTGGTGATGGAAAAATAGAGACGTTTCGTGTGCTTCATGGATGGAGTCAATTAAATTACCAATTTTATTTTTCTCTGTTTATCTTTGCATCTTAAATCTCTGTCATGAAAATCTGTGTAGAAAATATAAACTATACCGGTAGCCAAAATGTTGGCTGGCACGGCTCTTGCAGAGAGAGAGAGAAACATTCTTTTCAAAAAATCAAAACCGGTTGATGTTAGAATATTTCGCCAATCGGTTGTTTGTGTTTGTGAAAGAACACAAGATAGGAGCAAGTATTGTTTATCGGGAAATAAGACAGCCCGGTCTATTGCCATTGCGGCTACACCATAAATAACTACTGGCTATTGAATAAGAAACCCTTTATCGATTTGCTATACTGTATTGCAACTCAAGGCGATGAGATTGCGTTCAGGAAATTGTATTACATGTATTTTGACCGGATGTTCCGTTTCGCCATGCATCTGGTGAAAAGTGAAGAATGGAGCGAGGAAGTGGTTTCGGATGTGTTTTTTAATATCTGGCAGAGCCGGCAACAATTGTTGGAAATCGAGTATTTTGAAGCTTATTTGTACACGGCGATCAAAAATAAATCGTTACACTATATTGACAAAATCAAACGGCGGCCGAAAACAGATGAATTATCAGTAACGATTGAATATATCCCCGATACGGATGATCCTGAAAATGCGGTGATCAATAAAGAGTTAAGTCAAGTATTACAAATGGCTGTGGAATCATTGCCCGAAAGGTGTCGCATTATTTTCAAATTGGTTCGCGAAGACGGACTAAAATACAAACAAATAGCCGAGATATTAGGGATCTCGGTAAAAACCATCGATACACAAATGGCTATTGCCACTCGGAAAATCGAAACGATCATAAAAAAATACTACAAACTTTAATTAATTGAAAATTGAAAATTAACTGTGTTGAACTCGCAAGCTCGGTTGGCGCAAAGCGAATTAAATCAATACGAAGCATCAATATAAGAGCGTCGATTATTAACTGACTAATACAGACCCCGTCACTTGTAACTTGTCACCCGTCACTTTTTTCATTTTCTTTTAAGTGATTTTGATTTTTTCCCGGTCTATATAGATAAAGCAGTTATTTATCGTGACCAAAGATCAAAAACCAGATCATCAAATGAACGGCTCCGGCAAAGAGACAGTAGCCGAACGGGTATCCTATACCACCAACCATCCTTCGGATTCGTATACAGCAGAATCATCTTTTAATAAACTGTGGGAACGGATACGGAAGTCACCAGAAAGGGGTACAAACACTCGTCGGATATCGTGGCGGAGTTATGCAGCAGCGGCGGCCTCGATCGCAGTGTTGCTTATTGCCAGTTTTTGGTTGATCAACAACCCAACGCAGTCTCCTAACGTTCTTACATTGAGTGTGGAAAATGGCCGGCAGCAATATACACTACCCGATGGAACGCTCATATGGCTTAATTCGAACAGCCAATTGACATACAATGATGGTTTTGGTATCAAGACACGTGAAGTGGAACTGAACGGCGAAGCCTATTTCGAAGTGGTAAAAGATAGCGGGCGGCCATTTGTCGTGAAATCGCATGAGATGAATGTCCGGGTACTGGGAACCAGCTTTAATGTAAAATCGTATGGCAAGGATGCCGTTTTTGCAGCCACTCTTGTGGAAGGTTCCGTATTTGTGAGTAAAGATCAGGAAGGAATATTGGAAACAACGCTCCAGCCGGGCCAGCAATTGCTATACTACAAGAATAGCGGACGTGTTACAGTACAAGATGTAGATATAGATCAGTTTACGGCATGGAAAGACGGGAGGATCATATTCAAGAATGATCCGATTCTTGAAGCCTTTGCAGAGTTAGAAAATGAATTTCATGTGGTTATTATGGTTAAAAACGAACAACTCCAGAAAAGAAAAGTGAATGGGCGTTTCGATCTGAATGAAAATATTGAAGATATACTTGACGTGATGCAGGAAACGCTGCACTTCAACTTTCATTGGCAAAATGATACGATTATTATCAAATAGCGCATATTATGTAAAAAACCTATAATACCCACACGCCTATGTAAAAATCCCACAAATGCACACCAAATGAAATAGGGAAATGCTGGTAACATTCCCCTATATACATTTTTGAAAATAAACAAACGATCAAAATTATTTATCAACAAAAATTGAAGCAAATTTATGCAAAATTTTAATAGATATGGGATTATTATATCTCTAAAACAAGTACGCAAAATGTTATTTATTATTCGATTATTGTGCTTCTTCGTATGGGTGAGCATCTTTACGGTGTCAGCCGATGTTTATTCCCAGTCAAAAAAAATCTCCGTTGCTTATAAAGACATCACTTTGGAAAAAGCGATCAGCCAATTGGAGTCTCAAAGCGATTACTCGTTTTTCTATACCGATGAAATTGATTTAAGCCGGAAAATAACATTGGAAATCAACAATTCGGATCTCAATGAAGTGCTCAAAGCCTTATTTGCCGGGACCAACCTTACCTATAAGGTAAAGAACAAGCAAATCATTGTTTTCGAGAAGGAAGAAAAAAATACCACCAAAAACGTGATGGATGTGAAACAGGAGTCTGCATCCATCGCAGGGGTAGTGGTAGATGAAACCGGAACTCCAATGCCGGGTGTGAACGTATATGTGAAGTCGAACGCACTCAGGGGAACGGTAACCGACGGCGAAGGCAAATTCTCCATGAGTAATGTTCCGCTCAAGTCCATCATTGTGTTTTCGTTTATTTCTTACGCCACCATCGAACTGGATATTGAAGGTAAGACATCAACCGAATTAGGAAACCTTCGTATCGGGATGGTGCAAGAAGCCGGACAATTGGAGGAAGTTGTTGTTACCGCTACAGGCGTACAAAGAAAGGCAAGCGTAGTGGGGGCTATTACTTCGGTGAACCCGGTGGAATTGAAGGCTCCCACCAGGTCGCTTTCCAACCAGTTGGCTGGTCGGGTAGCAGGGGTTACTTTTGTGCAGTCGACCGGACAACCGGGTAAGGATGGCGCCAGTTTTATCATCCGTGGTATCAATTCCGTGGGAGGAAGCAGTGCGCCTTTGATCCTGGTCGACGGGTTGAAAAGAACGCTGGATGATGTCGACCCGAACGATATCGAAAGCTTTTCGGTATTGAAGGATGCTTCGGCTACCGCAGTTTATGGTCTGGAAGGCGCCAACGGTATAGTGGTGATCAAGACCAAAGCCGGTAAAATAGCCGAAAAACCCTCTGTGAATGCCAGCTATTCATCTTCTATCACCAATACCACATTTAAACCCGACTGGATAGATGCCGTTACTTATGCCAACATGCGTAACGAAGCGTCGCTGGTCAGGGATGGCCGCCGGATTTATTCGGACGAGGAACTTCAAAAGTTCGGCGACGACGATATGGATACTTATCCGAATGTGGACTGGTATGATGCCCTGTTTAAATCGAACAACTTTGCCCAAAAGGGAAACCTGAACATCAGCGGTGGCGGTAACATCGTTTCGTATTATGCTTCGGGTGGTTTTTATACGGAAGACGGTATGTTTAAAGGAGATATTGCCGAATACGATTCGAATGCCAAATATTCGCAGTTCAATTTCAGGTCAACACTGAAAGCCGATATTACCACCTCGACCACTTTGGGTATCGGGCTCGACGGCAGGTACTATACGACCACCGAACCGGGACAGGTTTCTATGGACCAGTTGTTGAGGGTATGTAACTGGATCAATCCGACCCTCTTCCCTACGGAATACTCCAACGGCACGGCCCCGGTGGAACCCAATGGCGTCGTGAATCCTTACTCGCTGTTAAACAAGACCGGTTTTACCCGGTATTATTCCAACGTCATGTCGGCCAATATCAATGTAACCCAAAAACTGGACTTTATCACGCCTGGTTTGTTCATTACCGGTATCGCTTCTTTTACAAAAGAAAACAATTACCGGCACCGGTATTATAAAAATTACCAGCAATATGATATCGATTACAGTAATGGGAGCGGTTATGACGAAGACGGGAACCTGCTCACCATCAGCCGGACTCCGGATATCGACGAAAAAATGCAGTTTTCACCCGAACCCCCTACAGGAAACCGGGTGGTAGAAATCCAGGCGAGTGCTAATTATAATCGCAGATTCTTCGATGATAAACTCTACATTTCGTCCCTGGTATTGTACAAACAGCGGGAAAACCTGGTGGATAACCCTTCGGGAACAGGAAGTACCTTATTGATCAATGCACTGGCTTCGCGTGAGCAATCCCTGGCCGGACGTGTGGCATTCGACTTTTTATCGAGGTATTTTGTGGATGTTAATTTCGGGGGATCGGGTTCGCAGATGTTTACGCCTGACAAACGATGGTCTTATTTTCCATCGGTAGGCGCCGGGTGGCTCCTTTCCAGCGAAGATTTCTGGGAACCTGTCCGTAATGCGGTGGATTTTTTGAAGTTGCGTGTTTCTTATGGTATTGTGGGGTCAACAGGTAATGCTTCACGGTTTGGCTATCTTGCTGCATCGGGTGGTCAGACCGGCTATTATTTCGGATTTGGCGGCAGTGCATTTGGTGGCGAGAGCATTTCAGGCATTGGCGAAACCAAGCTGGAACAACTCGGTTTGACGTGGGAGAAAAACAGGAAGTTGGACCTTGGTCTGGAATTCGGTTTGTTTAGCCAGGTAAAAGTGGTGTTCGACTTATACCAAAACCGCCGTATCGACCAGTTGATCGACCTCAACCGTTTGCCTGCCACGCTGGGGTTGCCGGCTGTTCCCAAAGCCAACCAGGGCGAGATGGTCTCCAAGGGTTTCGACCTGGATGTGACTTATGGCCATGAGTGGGGTAAGTTCCGGATCAACTATATCAAGGGGGTATTGAGCTACAACACCAATGAGATCATCGAGAACGGGCAGCTTGACCCCAAAGTGCCTTACCAGAGCGGTCTTGGTATGGACTGGGGGCGTAGCCTGAATTATGTTGCCCTGGGGCTTTTCAAAGACCAGGACGAAATCGACAACAGTCCGGTGCAGACTTGGAATACGGTACTTCCCGGTGATATCAAGTATAAGGACATCAACGGCGATGGTATTGTGAATGCCGAAGACCGCATCTGGGTGGGATCCGCTTATCCGAAATGGACATATTCCATTGCTGTCGACCTGGGTTATTCGAACTGGACGTTTGCATTCCGGTTCATTGGAAAATCGGATATGTTCCGGTCCATCAGGGATAGGGTTCCTTTTGGCATTTCCGAAATAGCCGGGGCCAATTACCAATCAGCCATCTATTATGCATCAGTGAACGATCATTGGACACCCGCTTCGTATTCGGGAATAGCGGCTACCGAAAATCCCAATGCGGAATATCCCCGTTTGGGTTATGGCGCTGAAAATAATAATAATACCCAGACGTCGACCTTCTGGCTCAGGGAAGCTTCATACTGGAGGCTGGCCGACGTGGAAGTCGGTTACCGATGGGTGCCTAAAAACCAGGGGTTGCCTTTCAAGGATGTCTATTTTTACGGGAAAGGCGAGAATATCCATACATTCTCAAAATTCAAGGACTGGAATCCCGAACAGACGTCTTCATGGGCATATCCATTGAAAATGACCATCTCGCTGGGTTTGGAAGTAAGGTTTAAATTATAAAATGCAGGAAAATATGAAAATAAAATATTTCAGCATCATCGTATGCTTGTTGACAAGTTTGAATTTTAACTCGTGCGATTATTTGGCTTCTGAAGAATATTTGCATGAAGTAGACGACCTGAATGATATCTGGACTACCCGGAAAAATATCCGCCAGGCATGGGCAGCGTGCTATGGATGGATACCGAACTTTACAAACATGCGCAATTCCTGGCCGTTCAGCGGCGGAGGCGACGAAGGCCAGGGAGGGCTTGATACATACGTCTCTGTACAATTGGCCCGCGGCAAGTACAATGCCGACAATGTCGGGGTCAATTATTGGACGCATGTATACCGGGCGGTACGGGTATGCAACCAGTTCCTCGAAAACTCGGACCGGGCGAACGACCGGTTGCTGGCCGAGGGTGAAATAGAAACTTACCAGGCGGATGTGCGTTTCCTCAGGGCTTTTTATTATTCGCTCCTCATGGAAATGTACGGGCCGTTTGTGATTGTTACCCACACCGTCGACTACTCATCCACCGATCTGCCCACCACCAGGAACACCTTGGAGGAGTGTATGCAATTCCTGCTGGATGAGTTGAATGCAGTTATCAAGGTATTACCCAACCAGGCCGACATCATCAATACCGACCGCGGGCGCCCGTCGAAAGGCGCTGCCATGGCAGTGAAGGCGCGTGTATTATTGTGGGCGGCAAGCCCGTTGGTAAACGGTAATACTGATTATTCTGCTTTTGTACAAACGGAAAACGTACCTTACTTTGACCAAACATACAACGAGCAGAAATGGAAGGATGCCGCCGCTGCGTATAAGGCCATCATTGACCTGGGGCAATATCAATTGTTTACCATGCCGGTAGATGGAAATGCAAGCGGACAGCCATACAAGACAGTGCCGTTGGGCGATTTTTCCGGTAACGATGTGGCCTGGCCCGATGGCCCCGCAGGAATTGATCCGTATCAATCGTTTAAAGCATTGTTTGCCGGAGGGGATCATTACTGGAACTCCGAAGCCATCTGGCAGGTGAATGTGTCCGGGCAACAGGTGAACCTGACCGTGGTCGGCTGGCCGCGTTCACATAAAGCAAGTTCCGGTTATGATGCCGGCAATATATGCGCCATCCAGAAGATGGTGGATGCTTTCTTCATGAACAACGGGAAGACCATCGAAGAAGAAGGCGAAAGCGGCGGTTTGTACCGGGATATAGCAAATGCAACAGTGGGTGATGGAAAATACATTCTCGGCGCTACGAACCCGGGAAACTCCCCAATCCGGACTAGTCTGAGCGGAGCCGGAGTACCCAACCGCTGCCTGAACCGCGAGCCCCGGTTTTATGCAACGTTGGGTTTCCAGTCACGCGGATATAAACAGGATGATCTGGCTATGCCGTATTATTATGCAGACTTCAGGTATGCGGCAAGCGACGGATATATCGAAACCGACCGGCCGTCAGTCAGGAGCGGTTATCCGATCGTAAAATACATCAACGATCTGGATGTCAGGTATTCAGGCAATTATGAAAAACAATGCCCTGTGTTCCGGCTGGCCGAAGTATACTTGTCGTATGCAGAAGCCTTGAACGAATACGACCCGACCAACCCCGACATTGTCAAATACCTCAACCAGGTACGTTACAGGGCAGGATTACCGGGGTATACCCTGGGCAGCCAGGACGAAAACCGCCGCCGGATCAAACGCGAACGGCAGGTGGAACTGGCTTTTGAATGCGGCAAACGTTATTTCGACATGCGCCGCTGGAAGGATGCCGAAAATGTGCAACGCGACCAATGGGGTAACAGCATGGGACTCGGTGGTTTGATCTTTGGATGCAATTACCTGGAAACTGATAAATTTTACGAAAGGTATGTCATCGATGGGTATATCTTCAAAAAGAGGGATTATTTCCTGCCGATACCTTACCAGGAAGTAGCCAACCACTGGGGAACAATGACTCAAAACCCCGGTTGGTAATCATTAATAATTTATAATGAACAATTAATAATTTAATGTATGTTGAAAAGAATAATAATACTATTCATCGGAATTGCTTGGATGGCCGGGTGCGGTGACCTCGATTACGAAAACAAGGAATTTTTCATGCAGGAGGTATACATCATCAATTCTGAATCGACCTCGGCAACCGAACGGGTCATTGCCAATGTGGACGCGTACACGTTTACCGATACGTTGAAGATCATCAATGACAATTATGATGCCGATACCACCTACGATTACAAGACCGGCAATGCCCGTATCAAGTTCAAAATAGGGATCGGCGGATCTTTGGCTGCCCAGGAGGATATCTCTGTAATATTGGCTTTCGACCAGGAGGGGTTGGATGATTATAACATCGAAAAAAATACCGACTTGTTTATCCCCGATCCTTCGCTTTTTACGACCAATATCCCGTTCGACCAGCAAAGCCAGACATTCACGGCGGTCATCAAAGCCGGCGAATCATCCACCGCCCTGATCTTTGACATCCCGATACACCGGGATAATGAGGATGAATATATCAAATATGCATTCCCTATCAAGATCGTCAGTAGTGACCAAGCCGTGTTGAGCAGGCAATATACCGATTTTCTGGTTGCCGGTTTGGTGGTCAGCTTAAAAAGGACGGTGGATTGGTCGGGATTTCCGATACCCAAAGTGCCTATAGGCCGTTACCATTCGTCGCGTCTTCTTGGAAATACTTCGGAAAATAAAGGCCGCGTATATAAGTTTATTACCCGTTTGAATGATATCCCGGGTGACGAAAACAGGTATATGATCTGGGGGACTGCGATCTGGAGTTTCGAAGAATTCGGATACCATGGTGCCGGTTGGATGTATAACATTCTTTATTTGAATGATGAAATAAGAGGAACCTATACCATGGAACCTGTTTTGGCTGGAAATGCTAAATTTCCTGATAAAACATTTGCGCATGCTACGGTTCAGGTACCTACTGAAAACAACCGGTATGACCCTAAGACCCAAACATTGACCCTGTATTACAAAAATGCCATCAGTACCGATTACACGGATATACTCACTTTTGTGAATGACGATTTCACCATCAACAAAGGAACCCAAGGCACAGCGCCTACCAACTGGGAACAAGTCCGTAGCAAAGGGTATAACTATTGGTTGCCGATTGACGGCGATTAATTTGATATAAAGTTTTAGGCCTGGCAGGATGATACGCCAGGCCTTTTTTTGATTGGTGCTTGTTTGGCATAAAAACTGAGAAATAATATTTGTATTAATACATAAAGATAATACTTGGGATCAAAATATTACACAAAACACCCTATTGGATATCAACGAAGGATGAACGAAGCAACAACGAAGCAATCAATGATAAAATTAATAAAGGTTTGTTTCTAAAAATGTGTAATATTGCAAACGATATAAATTTTCAAACCATAAATTTCAATCATCATGATACGTTATTCATTCATCTTCATTTTAAGTTTTGTAATCGTCATGAATAGTTTTTCACAATCCTCAGCTAAGGAATCGTCCGGTTGGGAAAGTGTTTTCGACCGCCAGTTACCCTTATTGGGTCACCGCAACTGGATACTCATTGTTGATAAAGCTTTTCCTGCCCAAACTTCCGCCGGCATGGAAATATTGTATACTGATGCCGATATCCTTGATGTCTCGAAATTGGTATTGGATAAACTGAATGCTTCGACCCATGTGAAACCTATTGTCTACTTAGACAAGGAATTCGATTACCTCACGAGTACACAGGTGCCGCAAATCATAAATTTCAGGATTAAGCACAAAGCATTATTCAAGGCTTATCCAGTACAGACCTTGTTGCACGAATCGGTGTTCTCCAAGCTCGACGAAGCATCCAAGTTATTTAAAATCATTGTTCTGAAAACAAATTGCCTAGTACCGTATTCATCGGTATTCATAGAATTGGATTGTAAATACTGGACCGATAAATCCGAACAGGAACTAAGAAAAAGTATGAGCGGTAAATAAAAATATATACCTTGCCGCTAAAATTCGAACAAAAATTACTTTTTTCAATATGATGTTGTTGACGCTATTATCTTTTTGTATTTTCCCGTTTTGTCCTCAAGATCACGTAAATAAATCGGGATTAGATGAAAAAATCGAACAATTGATGACCGAGTTTTCGGTACCGGGTCTGCAATTGGCTGTGATGAAGGACGATTCCATCATATATGTCCGTTCTTATGGTTATTCAGACAAAGAATCAAGCAAGTTGGTGACGGGTTTGTCGCTTTTCAGGATTGCCAGTATTTCGAAGCCAATAACGGCTATCACCATTTTGAAGTTGTCGGAAGCCGGTAAGCTGGATTTGGATCAGACGGTATTTGGCCAGGGAGGTATACTAACTGGTGATTTCGAGGGAATAACATATGGCGACCGGGTGAAACAAATTACGGTGGGGCACCTATTGCAGCATAAGTCTGGCTGGACCAACAATCCGGACGATCCGATGTTTTGGCCCCGCGAATACAGTCAAAAGCAAATCATTGCGAAAATACTTGAAACCCGTCCACCCGAACATGAGCCGGGAACAAAGGATGTGTATTCCAACTTCGGCTATTGTGTGCTGGGGCGAGTGATTGAAAAAGTAACCGGGATGGCTTACGAACAATATATACGGGACTCGGTTCTTCACCAATGTGGCGTAACACAAATGTTTGTCGGCGGGGATCGGTTGGATGAACGTCTGCCCGGAGAAGTGGTGTATTACAGTATGGAATCGACCGGGGCTTACGATATGGCTATCCGGCGGATGGATTCGCATGGTGGTTGGGTGGCATCGGCGAGCGATCTGTTGGCTTTCCTTGCGAAGATCGACCGGAATGCAGGAGTGAGCGATTTCATATCATCCCAGACTTTGAAAAACACATACTTCGATTTTTACGAATGGATACATACCGGCTCGCTTCCGGGCACATCGGCCGTACTTTCACGTATCGACGACCATTACGGGTATGCCGTGCTGGCAAATACTCGTCCGCACAACCAGGGTGAGATGTTTGAACGGTTGCGGACGATGGTTAAAGAAGAGTTTTTGTCAAATCCGGATGTAAGTGCAAATTAATCAATGCGTATCGTATTACCATCATGAAAAAAATAACATTCTTCTTATTTTTTCTTCTCACAATAACCGCATACGGTCAAAAAAGCAAAACCTTTACGGTGGAGAAGTTATCCAAACCTGGAAATTTTCTTTCCACGCAATCGAGTGAGGAAATTTATGAAGATCTGATATTGTCGGATATAAAAATAAATCATAATGATGTTAAGAAAGACGAATTTCCGTTCAATATCGTAGCCAAAAGCGAATTTCCCGACAAACTTGTATCTTTTGGGTATCATCCCTTTTTTAATGGGGTGTACCAGGCGTATGCCGACCACAGGCCTTTCGTATTATCACCTGATATGATCTGGCTTTTGATCAGCCAGGGATTTGCACAGCATGTAAACGCGAATCCCGAAAAAATGCGACAATATTTTGTTGATTTCTCAGGCAAGTTATCATTGGTTGTGGCAACCAATGAAATAACACTTGACAATCCGAATAGCCCCTGGGAAAAAATATTTCCCGAGTTTACCAAGCAAATAGCAGAACATACGGGCAGTGAATTCATCAACCTGTTATCGTCGGACTTTACCACTACTACGTCTGTTGAAAAGATTGCTTCCGAAGTAACCATCATGGAAGCGATGAAACCTTACTTTGAATATATTGTCCCTTTTTATGTAGTGTGTGGAATTCCCGAAATAACACTGCAAGGAACTACAAAAGATTGGCAAAAAATATTGGACAAAACAAAACAATTAGAAAGATATGATTTAGCATGGTGGACCAAAGAATTAATGCCTATTTTGGAAGAGTTTGTGAAAGCTTCCAAAGGGAAAGTAAACAAAGAATTCTGGAGAAATATGTTTAAACGGCATTCTAAGGATTCTCGATGTGGCGGACCAGTAATCACTATTGATGGTTGGGTGGTGAAATTTTTTCCATACGACAGGCGTGGAAATCGCAATAGTTTGGAAAAGCTCAATAGTAGTGAAAATTTACCCGAGGAAATCGTAAAAGTCGATTTGGAATATATCAATCTTGCAACAGGCGTTACCACGCCGTTAGAACTTTGGGCAGGATTTGTCGGGCTTGAACAAAACCAGGAAAACTTTGCCTTGACACCTAAAATTGGTTGGATGATTCGGGAAAAAGATATTAATCAGTTGGGATTGAAACAGAAATTAGAGTTTGACAACGAACAGAAGGGTAGTATAGCAATAAGAGTGAAAGAAATACCTGTTGCTATCTTGAATATGACTAAAATAACAAGACTTGAGGTCGAATTTGTCGATAAAATTGTCATTCCCGACCAGTTGGCAAAAGTAAAAATTGAAAGATTAGTATTATCGGGAAAAATTGATGCGTCGGAAACTGAAAGAATACGGCAACTGTTTCCCGATACGAAACTCGTAATAAACAATACAATGATAAACCAATAAATAATTAATCCTATGAAAAGAATAGTTTTTGCAATGCTGTTGCTTCTGTTGAGCTTGACTTTTGTGTCGGCTCAGGTAAAGTTGTCGTTCAATCCGCAAGAGAACACCAAGTATGAATACCAGATAGAGGTTGTGCAGAATATCAAACAGAGTGTTGGGGAGCGGGTCCTTCCCATAGAGGAAAATTTAACCATGAAATACCAGATGTTCGTAAAAAGTAAAAATGCAAAGGAAACCATAGCGCAATTTACCTGTCAGGATATTTCTTACCTTTTATCCAGCCCGATGTTCAAAATGGGGTACGATTCGAAAAAAGCGGCCGAAAACCCCACGGAATTGGACAAAATACATGAGAAAATATTCGGTAGCGTTATCGGTAAGGCTTTCAGTGCGTCCATTGCGCCGGATGGTTCGGTGAATTCGGTTACCGGCATAGATGCTATTACCGAAGGAATAACACAGGCTGTAGCCAGCTATGGAGAGATGGGTTCGGAGTTGGCAGCCTCGACAGTAAGTCAATGGATTGGTGAAGACGCCATCAAGGGAATGCTGGAACAATCATTGAAAATCTATCCCGTCACTGCCGTGAAATCGGGCGATAGCTGGAACATAGAAAGCAACTATGGAATATCGAACAAGAAATCGGCCATAAAAAACGGGTATACTTTGAAAGATATTAAAAATGATGCAGTTGTGATTGATGTGGACGCAACTATAGGCCTGGAACCAGGTGGAGGATTGGAAGGTAGGCTCGCCGGTACACAGTCGGGTATTTTACTGGTTGATGTTAAAACAGGGATACCTACGTTATCGGATTTAGCACTGAACGTTAAGGGTTCCGTCAAATCAGCCAGGATGGGCAATGCTGAAATGTTGATGGAGATGATCGCCAAAATGAAAACAACCATCAAAGAAGCAAATTGAAGATGTTTTGTAATGATCGGGTACCACACTATGATTGAAGATAGTATTCAGTTCAGTACGGTTAAGAAGCCATGCAAGATATAGTTTGTATTTCATATCTATACTACTATTCTTCCGTCTTAGCGCCTTGGCGCAATCAATATTTAATCTCTGATCAAAGAAAAACGTTTTTGTTATATTTTACCACGAAGATACAAAGGCACGAAAAAACTTAGTTTCTTTATGGTCACTTCATCAAAAACATGATAAAAATCAATCTAAAGCCAGTTATAATACGCTATCATTGCAGGATTCTATAATCAGATATACTCAATTAAACCAGACACATATAATGAACAGGCTTTATCTTTTCCTCATTTTACTGTTGTTCCCGGTAACAATGGTGCAATCGCAACAAAGCAATACATCCGCAGAATATGAAAAATTCATTTTGGATGATTCTTTTTACGTCGATCCCTGGAAGGGACAAATGGGAACCTCTTCCGACGACCAATCATTATCTTGGTTTGTTAATTTAACCGAAGGCGATTATCGCTTGAACTTTGAAATGTATCCGAACCAAAAGGATGCGGAATATCAATTGAACATAAGCATATCTGCCACTGAAGGTAAAAACTTCACCCCTATTAGCAAGGTATGGATGATTAATGCTCAAACGGCAGGAAATTATTATTTGAATGATATACACATCCCACGGCAGGCATTTTACAAAATTGAGATTAAACCTAAGGAATTGAAAGGGAGTGGCGGTGTCGGTTCAAAAAGCATGCTGATCGAAACTCCCAAAAATAAAGGTGGCAAAGCCCGTTTTGCCAAGTGGAAAACATCGCCATCGGTGCACCTGAAATTTATGCCCGATGACGAAAAAAAATATGAATACGATTGGTTGTATGGTGAAATTCAGGTTCCTGTGGGTTACGACCCAATGTATACCTTCTGGATGGGCATTGGTTTTTACAGGGGATATTTCGGTATTCAGGTGAATTCGGATACCGAACGGCGGGTGCTTTTTTCTGTGTGGGACAGTTCGAACGAAGCTGTTGACCGCAACAGGGTGAAACTTGAAGACCGTGTGGTGTTGCTCGACAAGACCGATGAAGTGCATGTCGGTAGCTTTGGCAATGAGGGTACGGGCGGCCAGTCGTACTGGAAATACAACTGGACGACAGGTATCCCGGTGAAGTTTCTGATGAACATGCGCAAGCTGGACGGCGATTTCGTGGTTTATTCGGCCTGGTTTATGGACAAGGAATCCGAAGGATGGAAATATATGGCTTCTTGGCAGGCTCCACGCGAAAAACGTTATTTCGACGGGTTCTACTCATTCGTCGAAAACTTTGGACGCGGCACCGGACAGATGGTACGTAAAGCCGATTTTTACAATATGTGGGGACGACGTACCGATAATAAGCAATGGACGGAGTTTAACAAAGCGAAGCTGACCCACACCGACGGCGAAGCCGATAGCCGCAGCGATTATGCCGGTGGAGTATCAAAAAACGATCCCGCTCGGTTTTATATGAGTTCCGGCGGGTATACCGATCCGGTGGATGATGGAAAAACAGCCGTGGCGAAAAAGACCAACACGCCGCCCAAGGTAGATATTACAGTCCTTTCGGCTGTGGTGGACAAGGCCATCGAGCGTAAAGCATATTTAGACGATGTGGCTATTATTGCAGATAAGAAAGTGGAGGTTAGTCGCGCCGAAGCATCGGATGCACAGCCGGGCGAGGATGTCAGCAAGTCGATTGACGGCGACATGTCTACCATCTACCATTCCCGCTGGTCACGAACCACTTTCCCGGTAACATTAACTTATTTTTTCGAAGATGCCGAACAGATCGACTATCTTATTTATTATCCGCGGACAGAAGGTTCCAATGGCAATTTCAAGGAAGTGGAAATTTGGGTGTCTACCGGCAGCCAACCGCAGTTTGTGAAAACTGGCGATTACGACTTCAAAGGATCATCATCGCCATCTAAGATTTCTTTTCCAGATGGGCTGAAATCGCCCAAGGCGGTACGTTTTGTGGTAAAGTCGGGTTTGGGTGATGGTGGTGGCGGCTATGCCAGTTGCGCTGAAATGGCATTTTTCCTGAAAAGCCCACAACCTGCCATTCCACCTGTCTTTACCGACGAAACCTGTTCGGAACTACGTTCAGGTGTTGACCGAAAGACAGTCGATGCTATTGCCAATGGTTTCTTCAGGCGCATGGCTTCATCGTTGCTCGATAACAATTATGATGCGGAATTCCGTGTGCAGGAATATAAGCCATATCCGCGTCCCGAAAAAATGGCGGAAAAGAACAAAACATCCACATACAACCTGTTGGACAACCCTACGGGAATAAGTGTGAAGGAAGACGAAGAAATCATCGTGTTTGTGGGAAATACAGGTGGCGAAAACGTATCGTTGCGCCTGATCGAATCGGGCAAAGGCGCTGTAAACTCCGGCTGGGGTATGAATGCCAGTACCTATCTGCTGAACGAGGGGCCTAACAGGATCGTGGCCGACCGGAAAGGCTTGCTTTATGTGATGTACCATACCGATAATCCTGGCGCAAAACCGGTGAAGATACATATTGCTACGGGGAAAGTCAATGGATATTACGATGTAGCAAAACATAAGCCGGAAGATTGGAAACGCTTGCTGGACAAAGCACAGGACGAACAGTTCGATATGCTTGGAAAATATGCCCACGTAACCTTCCCTGTGGCGTCGTTGCGGACTTACTGTCCTAATGGAGACAGACTCATCCAGGTTTACGATTCCATATCGTGGTTAGAGCAGAAATTTATCGGGCTTTATAAATATGACCGGGCCAATGTCAATCGTATGTATTTTCATGTTGATTACAACATGCCTTCCGGTTGGGGTGCGTATGCTACCGCTTACAGGACGGCTTATCCCTTAAACAGCTTGCGCGAATTGTGTAATGCCGACAAACTCCGGTCAACCGATATTTGGGGGCCGGCGCATGAGGTAGGACACGTCAACCAGACCCGTCCCGGATTCCGCTGGGGAGGTATGGGCGAAGTGTCCAACAATGTATATTCCATGTATGTGCAGCATGCCTTTGGGAACAAGTCCCGCCTGGCCGATGAAAAACTAGGCCGTGGTGACGGCGGTTACAACAACCGCTACGAAAAAGGATTTACGGAAATGCTCGCTGCCCAAGCGCTTCACTCTACATACAACGATGTGTTCTGCAAGCTGATTCCCTTTTGGCAGTTGGAGTTATATTATGCACAGGTCAAAGGTAACACCGATTTCTATGCCGATGTGCACGAACAAGTTCGACTGCGTCCCGATCCCGTTACCGACAGCGAAGCCATACTGGCGTTTGTCAAGATATGTTGTGATGCGGCCGGAGAGGATTTAACCGATTTTTTCAAAACATGGGGACTGTTGCGGGCAGTTGATTATAAAGGTAATTACGAAGGGTACGGTTCGGGACAGCTAACGCTGGCTTGTACTCAGGCTCAGGTTGATGAAGTGGTGCGCTATGCAAAGAAATATCCCAAACCTGTGATGAACCTGCAATATATTCATGACGATTGCGTAGACGCTTTCCGCAAAAGTGCAAAGTTGTCGAAAGGAACCATCACGGTGGATAAAAGCCGGATAAAACTTACCGGATGGGAGAATGTCGCGGTTTTTGAGGTATATGATGGCGACAAATTGGTATTTATTACACCAAAGACAGAATTTAACATTCCTTCGTCGGTAAACCAACCGGTGATCTATGCTGTGCCAGCCAAGGGAAAGACGGAGAAGATCGTGGTTAAAGGATATGTCAAAGGGGAAAAGACACAAATACCCAACACATTGTCTGCAGCCGAGAAAATCTACGGTCTATCCAAGTTTTGGCAGGAAGTGAACTACAATTTTATCTACCTGGATAAAATCGACAGGCAACAATGGGATAATGCCTACAAAGAACTGATCACAAAAGTACAGCAAACCGAAAACGATTACCAATATTATCGTGAGTTACAAAAATTTTGTGCCATGCTCAATGATGGGCATACCAACATTCATATGCCGCAGGACATCCAAGTGATGAACGCTATGTTTGGCGATTACCGGTTGTTGCTCGAAAATATCGGCGGTAAAGCGATCGTGACAAGGGTTAATGCAAGTAAAAAGAATGAAATACCGATTGGTAGCGAAATTATCGAAGTCAACGGGATGGTCATAAATGAGTATATCGAAAGATTTGTCGCACCATACATTGCATCTTCCACCGACTATATCCGTAGGGATTTAAGCATTAGTTATCTTTTGCAAGGATTAGAGGGCGATAAGTATGCCATTAAATTAAAGAAACCCGACGGATCAATTGTTTCGCTTAACCTCACCCACGCAATGACAAAGGAAAATGATGTTTATCCGTCATTCGAGGATTGGAAATTATTTGACTTGACGTGGTATGATAACGGAATAGCCTATATTGCCCTCAACTCATTTAGTGACGAAAAAATTGTTGATCTATTTATCGAAAAATTACCATTGCTGAGCCGCCAGGCCAAGGGATTGATTATAGATCTCCGGAAAAATGGAGGTGGAAGCACAAACATCGGTACCGGTATATTGCAGTATCTAACCAAGGATAACCAACTATATGGTTCCAAAAACCGCAGCAGGATGCATATTCCGTCATACAAGGCGTGGGGAAAATTCGTCGAAGCAAAAGATACGGCATCGAGCGAATGGTCGAAAAAATCCTATCTCATGTTCCACGATGCATGCTATTACGATTTTGAATACAATCCCACAACAGTTACCGCTAAAAGGAACAAAGTGGTGGTACCCACTGCAATATTAACCGGTCATGGTACCGCTTCAGCCGCCGAAGATTTTTTGATTTACGCCGATAACCAGAAACACATGACACGTATTGGCGACAAAACATATGGTAGTACTGGTCAGCCTCTTATGTTCAGTCTTCCCGGAGGCGGCAGTGCAAGGATTTGCACCAAACAGGATAGGTATCCCGATGGGCGGGAGTTTGTAGGCTACGGTGTTTTGCCTGATATTGAAGTGGTCAAAACATTGGATGATTATTTGCAAAATCGTGATCCGGTATTAAGTAAAGCTTTAGAATATTTGAAAGGTAAAATGAAAACTTTCCAATACTTTTGAACACCAATCATCCTTTTAACCAATATCTTACAAAGAATCAGTTCCATCCGGCCATTGCCCGGTTGCCGGAACAGGCCCCGCAGATCATTATAGTAATACCTTGCTATAAGGAGCCTGAGTTGTTGCGTTCATTACAGTCACTTTATCAATGTCGTAGGCCAAAATGCTTCACGGAAGTGATTGTAGTCATCAATCACCCTGAAAATGCATCCGGGGAGGCCAAACGGCAAAATGAAAAAAGTCTGCTTGATGCGCAATCGTGGATAGAAATGCATTGTGACGACCGTTTGCATTTTCATATAATTTATAAACCTGATATACTCGAAAAAGTGGCTGGGGTTGGGTTTGCCCGGAAAACAGGGATGGATGAAGCTGTATACCGGTTTCTCTTGTCAGGTGTGTCTGACGGAGTGATCGTCGGGTTCGATGCCGATTCGGTATGCGATGCGAACTATCTCGAAGAAATCGAACGAGCATTTTTCGATGGAAAAAATATCAATGGAGCTTCCATTTACTTCGAACATCCGTTGGACGGCGACGAATATGATTCCGGAATTTATGAAGGAATTGTATTGTACGAATTGCATTTGCGATACCTGAACCAGGCATTGCGGTATGCCGGTTTTCCTTACGCTTACCATACGGTTGGTTCTGCTTTTGCAGTTCGTGCGACAGCTTACGTGAAGCAGGGCGGCATGAATAAGCGTAAGGCCGGCGAAGATTTTCACTTTCTTCAAAAGATCATTCCTTTGGGTAATTATGCCGAAATCAATTCCACACGGGTGATTCCTTCTCCAAGAGAATCGGATCGTGTTCCTTTTGGCACGGGAGCAAGCATCCGGTGTTGGGCAAGCGACGGGCCGGAAGCCTTACATACTTATCCGTTGGAACCGTTTGTTCATTTGAAACAACTATTTGCACTCGTTCCTGCCTTTTTCAAAACTGATCCGGAAACCATCGCAAAATATTGTTCATCACTCCCACTTTCGTTGCAAGCATATTTGGAACAAAACGATGATGTGCGGAATATAGGACAGGCCAATGCCAACAGTGCATCGTCCGGAGCTTTTACGAAAAGGTTTTTCGCATGGTTCGACGGGTTGAAGACGGTGAAATACCTGAATGACAGTTGCCGCCGGGATGATGCCAAGCAACCGGTTGTCCCGGCTGCCATACGGCTGTTGCAGCAATCGGGTTATGAGAGTGGTTCCACAGCATGCGAACTGCTTCAGACATACCGGATGATCGAACGGAAAGGATTTTCAGCTTGGTAGTTGAACCTCAGGCGAAGAAATGTTTCAGGATGCAAACAAAAAATAAATATTTTTTTGCAACAATGAGTAAAATGCTTAAATTTGCGGCCTTTAACAATTAAAAATTTAAGTAATTCGTAACAAAGTCATTTATGATCATTGTCCCTATCAAAGAAGGCGAGAATATTGAAAGAGCGCTGAAAAAATTTAAAAGGAAATTTGAAAAAACCGGAATCGTAAAGGAAATACGTGCACGTCAGGCATTCGAAAAGCCATCGGTTCGCCGTCGCGAAGAACGCAGACATGCTGTCTATGTCCAGAAAATGTTCCAAACCCTGGATTAAGTTTTAAGCGACTTTTTCGTTAATGTTGACGCATTATTGTCTGAGACATGGAACATATTGCAACATATCTGCAATATCTGGAATACGAAAAAAGGTATTCGACTCATACAATAGCTGCGTATTATAGGGATCTGACACAGTTTGGCAATTACCTGTCCGGTAACGGGCAAAACTCTTTGAATGCTGATTTCAGATGGGTACGTCGGTGGATTGTCGATCTGGTGGCACAGGGGGATTCTTCTCGCACGGTTAATCGTAAGGTAGCGTCATTACGTTCTTATTTTAAATACTTGATGAAGAAAGGATTGATCACGGTCAATCCGATGGAAAAGGTTGGACTGCTGAAAACAGATAAAAACCTGCCGGTATTTATCACAACAGATAAGATGGATGAAACGCTGGACGGAGAGATTAATCCCGGCGACTTTTCCGCCTTGCGGGATCAAATGGTTATGGAGTTTTTTTACATGACCGGGATGCGATTGTCAGAATTGATCCATCTCAAAGAAAAAGATATAAATATTGCCGGAATGACGGTGAAAGTGTTGGGTAAGAGGAATAAAGAACGTGTTGTTCCTTTAACTTCACAATTTTGCAATCATCTCCGGACATATATATCATTAAAGCAGGCAACATATCCCGGCATGGATTTGTTATTTGTATTGGACTCGGGGAAACCATTATATGAGCGTTGGGTTCAACGTTTGACAAGTAGAAGGTTAGGAATGGTAACCACTATGAAAAAACGCAGTCCGCATGTATTGCGTCATAGTTTTGCAACCAATATACTCGATAATGGGGCCGATCTTAACGCTATTAAGGATATACTCGGGCATGCAAATCTTGCGGCCACTCAAGTATATACGCACAATAGTTTGAAAAGGATAAAGAAAGTTTATAAACAAGCCCACCCACGGGCATAAAAAACATTACCTATGGATATAAAAGTTAATTCGGTACGTTTTGATGCCGACCAGAAATTGATTGACCATGTCAATAAGAAAGTGAATAAATTAGGTCAGTTCTTTGACGGAATCATTGGGGCAGAAGTCTTTTTACGTTTGGAAAACGTGCAGGACGATGAAAACAAGATTGCAGAAGTTAAGTTGTTGATCCCGGGCAATGACCTTTTTGTTAAAAAACAGTCGAAGACCTTTGAAGAAGCTGTTAATAAGGCTGTCGATACACTTAATAGGCAGGTAACCAAGTACAAAGAGAAATTGAGGAGTTAATGTTTTAATGGGTTAATAATAAGGATGAAAACAGGTGTCGCCATATAAAGGTGATGCCTGTTTTTGTTTTTATAGATAAGGAAGGTGTGTTGGACGAACTTCGCTAACTATAAGCCAAAATCTACAATAACATATTTTATGCCAATAGAAATAATTCAAATATAATTACTACATTCGCGTTATCATTCACGCACCAAGATGTGGCTAAGGCTTCTAAATATGAACAAAACTAAAATTAGTCGACTTTTTTGTTTGTCGGTTTGGTTGATATGTTATGCCAACATGGTGTTGGCCGATTCGTTCCGTCACTTGAACGTCGAAAGCGGTTTAAGTAGCCGTCGAGTATTCCAGATTGCACAGGACTCAACGGGGTTTGTGTGGTTTTTCACCTATGCCGGGGTCGACCGTTATGATGGTTCGGAGATCAGGCATTATCGGTTGAGCGAAAACATGCATCAGGAGGACAATTTGTTGTCATCCGCACAGATGATTTGCGACAGGAACAGGAATATCTGGATATTGATGAAAAACGGCAAGGTATACAACTACGACCGTACGAAAGACAATTTCGTATTCCGTATCAATTTGGCCGATCACTTGTCCGAAAGTATCATAATGCTCAATGCTTCGATGTTTGACCGCGACAATTGCCTGTGGCTTTGTTTGTCGTCGGGGTTGTATTATTTCGATTTCGACACTAATCAGCCAGTCCTGGTGTCCGGATTCGATGGCACACCAGTCACGGCTATAGCACAGGGACCCGGCAACGAATTGTTTGCAGGTACTTACAATGATGTGTACCGG
>JAVBSH010000202.1:0-28987 GCA_031547085.1 Bacteroidales bacterium | reverse complement strand
TCAGGATAAAAACCTCCGGGCCTTTAATTACACTGCCTTTATTCGGGTTGATGATGCATCGAACGCTCCGCAGTTGGTTGATAACTTCTATCGGTATTTTGACTTCTCGGCATTCGGAGAGGGCGCTAGCCGCGAAGATTTCGAAAAGATGGGCTTTCAGATGCATCTTACGGCTTTAACCGATATTCATTTTTTAACCGATATACAATACGATAATGTGTCGAAGGCAAGTAAACAAACCTTGATGATTCTCTTTGCCATTGCTATCATAATCATCGCCATCGCCGCCATCAACTTTACCAACTTCAGCACTGCGCTTACGCCCATGCGGATAAAGAGCATCAATACGATGAAAGTATTGGGTGTGAGCATAAATATGGTACGCTTGTCGCTTATTTCCGAAACAGTTATTGTCTGTACGTTGTCATATTTTGTTTCGCTTTTGCTCCTATTGCTGTTTAACATTTCACCTCTTGCGCGATTGGTAGAAGCCGACTTGTCGCTTGCAGCAAATCCGTTAATTGTGGGTGGGTCGGCTTTAGTGGCATTATTTACCGGTTTTCTTGCCGGAATGTATCCGGCACATTACATCACTTCATTTGCTCCGGCGTTGGTGTCGAAGGGAAGCTTCGGACTGTCGCCGAAAGGCCGGAAATTACGCAATACATTGATAGGCGTTCAGTTTATTACCTCTTTTGCATTGATTGTGGGCGCATCGTTCATGTATTTGCAAAACAGGTTTATGCAAAAATCGGATTTGGGATATCACACAGATCATATCATTGCTGTTAAAACGAGCAGAATAGCGGGCAGTCTCGATGCTTTTGCAAATCAAATCAAAGCATTTCCGGAAGTTGAAGAAGTTACTTTCAGTGCGGCTTTTTTGTCGAGCGCCGATGGATATGGAGGAGGGTTGAATCTTCGATACAGAGGCAAGCAAGTAGCATTTGAATTATTTCCAGTACATTACTCGTTTCTTGATGTGATGGGCATTGAAGTTACTGAAGGTCGCGGTTTCCGCCGCGAGGACGAAATTTCGGAACAGGGCGCCTGGATTCTGAATGAAACGGCGCGTCAGCAATTCGGACTTGAACTCAACACACAGTTTGTAGGATGGATTCGCGCTGATATTATAGGTTTTATGACCGACATCAAATTTGCGTCTTTTCGCATGGCAGTCGAGCCAATAGGATTTTACGTGGCGGGAACCAAATTTCCAGATTTTAAGACAGATAATACATACATCAAACTGCACCAGGGCACGGATATGCGCACTGCATTGTCTCATATCAACGCCACGCTTGCCGAATTTGACTCTAATTATCCTTTTGAAGTTTTTCCTTTTGATGAAATCATCAAACGACAATATGAAAAAGAAACATCGCTCAATTCGCTGATTTCGCTCTTCGGTTTGCTTGCAATATTTATTTCCATAGCAGGAGTATTCGGTTTGGTAGTTTTCGACAGCGAATGCCGGCGCAAAGAGATTAGTATCCGCAAAGTTCTTGGCGCATCAACATCGGGCATTATCGTAATGTTCAACAAAGCATATTTCCGAATATTGGTGATTAGTTTTGTTATAGCGGCTCCACCGGCGTGGTATGCCGTTCATCGCTGGTTGGAGAATTTCGCCTACAAAACGCCGATATACTGGTATGTGTATTTGTTGACGTTTGTTGCTGTGGTGATGATTACTACCGCAACAGTAACATTTCAAAATTGGCGCATTGCGAATGATGATCCTGTGAAGTCGATAAAGAGTGAATAAACATGATACACGTTATGTGAGGTATTTCGTTATTTTTTTCTTCTATTTAAGATTTATCAACAAAGAAGAAGAAAAAGAACATGCACATAATTTGTTAGAAAAAGTGGTTTGATGAATTATGGGGGAAACTTCAAATATTAGCATGCCATTTCCTATTGCGTAATCTGGGCTAATCCAACTGGAGCGATAGCAGGCGAAGCGACTCAACTGGAATTGACCTGGAAACCACAGCCACCTATGCATCCAATGAATAAGTACAATGACAAACGCAGGATTCGCTACGGGTTGGCATAACTGGACACATAGCACAAAATCACAAAAATTATCGTTTTTTGAACGTCTTGATCTGAATATTGTTAAAGATCATAGAAAGCAATTAAAATATCCGATTCATGAAGTTAAAGATTTTTCAGATAGTAAGTTTATTGGTTTTGACAGTGTTCGCTTGTAGTGAAGGCAACGATTATCGCGACATTTATGTAGGCGATTACAACGGCAGCGGTTATAGCGGGTCATTCTCGGTGGTAGGGACAGGCGCAAGCATGGATATAGGCCCCGGCAGTGGGACTATTTCCGTCAGTAAAGACAAATCGGACATTGACAGGCTGAAAATCAATATCGATGATGAATTCGATAATACCACATATTCTGCCCATATCAATGGAAGTTCGTTAAGTATCGACCAGGTTGAATTCGACCTGACAGACGAATCGACCTTTTATACTTACCATATTTATAAAACAGGCACGGGCACTATCACCGAAAGCAATATCAGCTTACAGTTCCAATATAGCGGAACGGCTATTTATAACCCCGACCCCAACGATCCGACCAAGATACGGGAATACGATATCGTAGGGAGCGGGAGTTGCAGCGGTGTAAAATAATCAGATGTCGCAAATGACCTGGTTCTGCAGCAAGTCATCGAGTGTTTCCCGTTTGCGGATAAGGTAATCGACTCCGTCGTGAATCATCGCTTCGGCAGGACGCAAGCGTGCATTGTAGTTCGAAGCCATCGACATACCGTAAGCACCGGCATTGAGGAACACCAGGATGTTACCTTCGGCTATTTCGGCAATCTTACGGTTCCACCCGAAAGTATCGGTTTCACAGATATACCCCACTACTGTATAAATACGCGGCGTTCCTTCGGGATTCGACACGTTCACAATGTGGTGGTACGCATCGTAAAACATAGGACGTATCAGGTGGTTCAAACCGGTATTGACTCCGGCAAAAACAGTTGAAGTAGTATGTTTCACCACGTTGACCTTTGCCGCCAGGTAACCGGCCTGACTTACCAGGAACTTACCCGGCTCGAATTTCAATGTCAATTCGCGGCCATAATCCCTGCAAAAGTCATTGAAACTTTGCGATAACGTGGAACCCAGCAATTCAATATCCGTGGAATAATCATCCGGCTTGTAAGGGACCTTGAACCCGCTTCCGAAATCGAGGAATTGCAAGTCGGGGAAATGGCTTGCGGCATCGAACATGATCTCGGCGCCTTTCAGGAACACATCGATATCGAGGATATCGGAACCAGTGTGCATGTGCAAGCCGTCGACCCTCATTTTGTAAGTGTCGATGATGCGCTGGATATGCGGAAGCTGGTACATGGAGATCCCGAACTTGGAGTCGACATGCCCCGTAGATATTTTCAGGTTGCCCCCACCCATAATGTGCGGATTAATACGGATACTTACTGCTATGTCCGAACCATACTTCGCCCCGATCTGTTCCAGGATCGAAAGGTTATCGATATTGATATGGACACCTTGCCCGATGGCCTCATCATATTCGTCTAACCCCACACAATTCGGTGTAAACATGATGTCGGCAGGAGTAAAACCGGCCTTGATACCCAGATTGACTTCCTGTATGGAAACAGCATCCAACCCGGCACCCAACTTACAGATATAGCGCATGATGTTGATATTGTTAAGCGCCTTGCATGCATAGTGGATGCGCAGACGGGTAGCCTCGAAAGCTTTGCTGAGGCGGTGATATTGTTTTCCGATGGTGGCCGTGTCGTAGATATATAATGGAGAACCGTATTTTTCTACTAATTCGGTTACGCGAATGCCATTGATTTCGTATTGTCCGTTTTTGATCTTCATGGATATGTATTTGGGAAGCCTCTCCCCTACCCTTTCCCAAGTCAGGTTTTCACACAAACTTTTCCTTTCCGGCGAATCATAAACCGGCTATCAAGAAGGATCAGGGGAGAAATTATATTTACTTATGGTATTCAATGCTCAAGGATAATCCGCCACTAATACTGACAGGATAATTGTCGGAACCATATTCGTACGAATAGGTTGCTTCACTCAGTTTCTCCCAATCATCGCCAGTTTTCGTATAACTGATCACCTTGGCGGGATTGTTTTGCGACAACAGCAATCCAAGCGAAGAAGATATGGTGTTGTATGTGATGGGGCCGTTATTCGACGAAAATACAGGGGCATAAAATGCATTCACTAAAAAGCGGAATGGATTCGGGTTGCTGTCGTACCCGCTAAACTCCCATTTCGTAGTACCTTCCACTGTGGACACCTTTTGGTATACCTCAACAGATGTAACATTCGACCGGTCATCATAAACAATCGTATAACGATTTACTGTCTGATCATCATTCATGGTCAATTGCGACAAACGGTATTGATCATCGTACCCGAAAGAAAAAGATCTTGATTTCCAATCGTCACTTTCACGGGTAACTTTTGACAACATGTTACGCTCGTCCCGCGAATAAGATGCTTTGTATTCGTCCCTATGCCCATCCTGCTGTTTTGATACATTGTAGACAGCGCCCGCGAGGTGTTTCTTTTCCGAGTCGGAATATTGCACAGTATACCATTCATAACCATAAATACCTGTTGCATTGTTGTCCCTTCCGGAAGTCAATATCATATTGGCATCAAAAATAAAAACACTCGAATCGTTGCCATTAATGAAATCGAGGCGGCTGATTTTCGGCAACGTTACCGGCTGGTAAGGATCGGGAATATCGTCCTTATTGCAGGCCACTATGGCCAGGCATACTACAGAAAAGTAAATAATATGTTTTAGTGTCTGATTCATTATCACAATGATTAAAAAACGTACAAATATAAGAATTTTTAGTAACCATCCGAAACAAAATTGGCAGTAACCTTCACAGATCACTGCCAACTTACTCATTTTTCTTTAAATTTTACAATAATCCATCGGGCGCTACGGTATCCATATCGTTATAATCGAGGTTTTCGCCAGCCATACCCCAAATGAAGGTATAATTGTTGGTTCCGGCAGCCGAGTGAATTGACCATGCCGGCGAAATCACCGCCTGCTCGTTTTTCATCCATATGTGGCGTGTTTCGTCCGGTTGTCCCATAAAATGGCATACAGCCTGCCCTTGAGGCACCTCGAAATAGAAATAGGCTTCCATGCGGCGAAGGTGGGTATGCGCCGGCATAGTGTTCCACACACTGCCCGGTTGCAACTCGGTCATTCCCATCTGCAACTGGCAGGTTTCGATCACTTCACGCACCAGCATCCGGTTGATACGGCGTGCATTGGATGTTTCCAGCGAACCCATTTCGAGCACTATGGCATCGGCTTTGGTCACCTTGCGTGTAGGCAGCGGCTTGACGGCAGGCGAGGAATTGATATAAAACTTAGCCGGTTGAGCAGCATTGTCACTTGCAAAAACCACTTCGTGATCGCCACAACCCACATATAACGCTTCTTTGTGGCCAATGGCATATTCTTCATTACCAACCTTGATCTTACCGGCACCACCTACGTTGATCACGCCCAACTCGCGGCGATGCAGAAAATTCGGTGCTTTCAGCACGTCGATGGTTTCCAGTGCAAGCGGTTTACTCACCGGAAAGGCACCGCCAACGATGAACCGGTCGTATAGGGAATATACCAGGTTGATTTCATCTTTCACAAATACATTTTCGACCAGATGCTCCTGCCTGAGCCGTTTGGTATCGTAATTTTTAGCATCCGCCGGATGTGATGCATAGCGGATTTCGTACTTTACACTCATGATATTTTATTTTAATGATCAATTGAATACAAAAACAATGTAAATGACAAAGATAAAAAAAACAGCCGTGATTTCCAATAATTTTCAACTGTCACCACCTGACGGACGGACAGGAAGTTAATTACTCAATATATCCTTTGCTTCCGGACCTGCATTGAACAACAAATCCAAAATGCTCAAGCCGGGACGAAACCCGAACCTGTCGGCAAATACCTGTGTGTAAGGATGAACAACAAAGCCGGGATCGCCCTCTTGTAAGTCGACTTTGGGATGTATGCTGTTGCGCAGATCAATCACATCGGGTCCGGATTTTATATATTCTGTGCTTTCGCGGACGGAGAAAGGTATTTTCATCAAACCACATAAGACTTGCATGATTTGCATGTTGAAATCATACAGATATATAAACCGGTTGTTGAAAAACACAGCCAGATCGTCGTTATAATATTCGTAGAACGGCGACCGACTGTAAGCTGATTCAATGGCCTTGAAGTGCAATTTCTGCCAAAGTGTATCATAGGCGATACGGACCTGGGTAATCGGCATCTTCGGCTTCTCATACCGCATCACTGGAACGACCAGGTCAAGCAAGCCATTGGCCGAATAAATCGTGCACCGGTTGCGGTACGACTGCTTGTTGTAATGTTCATGTTTTTCAATCATTACGTCCGAATCATCGGACAGAAATTTGGAAAAATATTGAACCGGTGCAAAATAAGCTGTTGACAATAATATTGTTTTCACAGACCTATGCGGGAGATTAAAGAGGCAGGCAAAAAACAGAAAACCGGCCTGAGCGCATTAACGTCAAACCGGTTCCCATACATTATATATATGTTTTATTTTTTAGGCGGGTTCTCGGTCTTGTATTTGGCGTTGATACCTTCGAGGACGGATGCGGTAATATCCAATCCCGAGCTGGCAAACAACAGGTTGTCGCCAAAAGCACGACCAAAAATATACTGATATCCCTTGTTACGATTATATTCTTTCAGGTAATCCATGATGGCTTGCAACACCTTGCGTTGCATTACAGCCTGTTCTTCGCCTAATTGCATGCGATAGGTATCACTCAACTGCATCAGGTTTTGCTGTTCGGCGCCGAGCTGTTGTTCCATTTCAGCCAGTTTGGCACGGGTTTCAAGTCCTTTCTGAGCTTTATTCTGGAAATCAGTAACACTTGCCTGGAATTTTTTCTGTTTGTTGCTCAATTCAGCGTCCAGCTTTTTGGTTTTTTCGCCCAATTCTTCACTCAGGTCCTTAGCCATCTGATAATTCTGGAACAACGAGTCGGTATTGATAAATACAATAGTCCCGTCGGCAACTGCGTTAACACCTGTAACAGCAACAGTATCCGTATCATCCAACTGCCGTGCACCCTGACTTTTACCTTTGCTTGTGAAAAACAATACAAAAAGTACAACAACTGCCGCAAACAATATGACTTCAAGAGTCAAAACCAAATCGAGTTTCTTCATTCGTAAATAAATATAGATTTTTAAAAACTTCGCAAAGATAAACAACCAAATGGATATTGTATCTTAAAAAAATAAAAAAAATCACTTCACAGATACACGACTGTCCTTCATCACAAATTCAAACGTCCCGGACGCTAACTCATACTCGGCAACCAGAATAGAAAGATGTGATGTTTTCCGGATAAACTTCACACCGGGAACTGCATCAAAGTTCGAAATGCTTTCACTAACCGGCAAATAAAGTGTTGCTGACGTATTGGCCGGTACTGTTACCTTATAACCCGTGATCCTTCCTTTTCCATCGGCAGTCCAGGCGCTTGATATCTTGCCATAATTGGAATCGTAGCTTCCGGACAGGGATTGATAATTGGCACCGGCAGAAGGCTGTAGAATGAAATGTTTGTAGCCGGATTCCCCATTCATGTAGCCGGTGGTAATGCCCAACTGGTATTCGTACATCCATTGTCCGACAGCTCCCAGTGCGAAATGGTTGAACGAATTCATGCTGTTCGCGTTGTTCTTCCCGAAAGCTGCTTCGTAGCCATTCCAACGCTCCCAGATGGAAGTAGCGCCTTTCGTCACGGGATAGAGCCAGGAGGTATAATCGGTACATGTGAACATCCGGAAGGCTTCATCTTTGTGTCCGGCACGACTTAATGCAGGCAGAATATTCGGAGTGCCGGAAAATCCTGTAGTAATGGTATAGGCGGGATATTGCTTTTTCCCTTCACCGCTGGACGATGGATTGGCTGCAAGTTCAGACAACCAGATTTCGGCCTTGACTTTGTATTCATCATTGAAACAATTGAAATTCAATGGGGTTGCATAAGACGATTGTGAATGGATGATCTTTCCGTCCACGGTCTTTGTCTTGCCGATTGCCGGGTCTACATAAGCCTTATTCCACTCGGCCTTGGCCAATGCATGACGGCTGCTCAATAACTGTGCGTAATCGGAGCGTCCGATTGCATCCGCCATCCGGGCTGTCACTTCCATCATATAAATATAGATGGCATTGTTGACAATGTCCGAAGGCGTATTATCCATCGCCAACCAGTCGGCCAGTCCGCTGGCTTTACTCGACAGGTGGGGATATTCCGGGCTGAAATCATAGAAATCCATGCCATTCAGCCACGCCATCATTGCCTCGATGTTTTCTTCGATCACTTGAGTGTTGCCATACTGTATATAAAGCTGCCAGGGAACCATGCATACGGCAGCCGCCCAGGTTGTTCCGTCGGCAAAGGTAGGATCATCGGCCTGGTTGTAGGTGGGCACAGTGCTGCCTATCCCGCCCGGAGCTTCGGTAGCGCTGCCAACGCCTTGATCGGCACGGAGCGTCACCATCCATTGGCGGAAGAAATTCTGTACATCGGAATTGTAAGTAGCCGTGCGTGCATAAGCTTGTGCATCGCCAGTCCATCCCATACGTTCATTACGTTGCGGGCAGTCGGTAGGAATAGTGAAGAAATTACCCAATTGGCTGCGTTGTATATTCTTGAACAGTTGGTTGACTAACTTTCCGGTCTTGTTGCCATCGGCAGTAACTGCTTCATAACGCCCGGTAGGAAGCTCATCGGATGAAAGCACCCGCCCTTTCACATTCTCAACAGGCAAGGCCCCTTTGTGACTGGGAAGTGTGACCTGGATATATTGATAACCGCGATAAGTGGTAGTGGGCTGGATGGTCACCGCACCATCATCCTTGGCGATATAGAAGTCGGATACGAACGCGGCACGCATGGTCTCATACAACGGGCGCCCAGCAATATCCCTACCTTTCGCACCATACGTATCCACATAGTATTTATCATCACCCTTCAGGCCAGGATAAAGCTGTTCCGCATAACGCAGGATCACGACATCCCCTTTCTTTAGCCAACCGGCAGGGATGGTAACGGAAGGAACACCTACCATGTTTACACCCATATCGTAGATGTAGGAATGTCCATCGGCGCTGTGGGTAGGCGTGACACGTCGGGCGGTGAGCGTTTCGCACACACGGACTGGAGCGTCATAACGTGCCATGATATCAAAATTGACCCAACTGCGTTGCTGTATGATGTCGGCTGTTTTCCAACCGCTGTCATTGTATGTAGTGGTTGTCCATCCGGCTATAGCAGCTTCCTTGTTGGCATCGTAGCGTTCCCCGTTGAAGAAGCTACCGTAGCGTACCGGTCCGTCCTTATAGACTTTCCAAGTCTGCGGATCGGTAACGACTGTTTGTCTGCTTCCATCCTCATAGGTAATGACGAGTTTAACAAGCAGCGCTTCGTTATCACCATAAAAATTGAAATTGGAAGTGGTATAAGTCATGTAACCAGTGTACCAACCGGCATGTAGCAAGGCTCCGATACAGTTGTTCCCATTGGTCAGCAGGTTGGTGACATCGTAAGCATGATAACCCATTACTTCACGGTATTGTCCGCCGCCCGGACTAAACCAGTCGTCACCCACACGTTTGTCGTTGATAAACATTTCGTAAGCGCCCATAGCTGTCGCATACAGTTTGGCTTTCGATACTTTTTTACCAGTATTGGTTTCGAATGTTGAGCGCGTCATAGTCAACGCACCATGGCTCGGATCGGCGTAACCGATGGTCATCTTGTCCGAACTATTACGCACGTTAATCACACAGCCATTTACCTCTACGTTGGGCATAGCTTTAAAGATACTGTAATGATTGCTGTCGAAAACCACGTTATTGATACTGTGCCCGCAGTTCTTTACCTGGTAATCGGTATAAGTAACCTCACATCCCGGCAAGGCGGCAAATCCTATGGAGCAGAGATGGGGCAGCGTGTTGTAGTCGTGGCTGTTACCCCAAGGACCTACGTTGAAACGTGTAGCTGTGCTGACTTTGAGATTGGTGCGCCCCACTGCAAAGCCGGGAGCTGAACGACGGTTTTTGTCTATCGGTGCCGTCAGTAGTTCTTCGCCATCAATGATAAAATACATGTTGCTGTTCTCCACGTTGATGGATAATGTATGGGGATTCGCCTTGTTGGCGGCGGTGAAGAGTGTGTTGATATTGATTTGCGGGAATTTTTCCGCCGATATGGTGATGAATGGTACATCGGCACGGTCACCTTTAGCGTAACCCACACGGTAAATATTGATGACAGCGCCCCGTTCGGAACCGACACCGGAAAGATCCAGTTCTACGCGAACATAATTCTCGCCCGACAGATTAATGGAGTTTTGGAATGCATCTGTCATGCGAAAGGCGTTTGCTCCCAATACGAGGGAGGCCTTGTCGCCTTTCAATAATTGAAAGGTTGTGTTCAATTCGAAGTAGTTATCCGATGCTGCATCCAGGTTCAATTGTTTGGAACCGATCCACTGAGCGCCATCCCAGGCTGAGATTTTCGGGTGCATCAGTCCTGTTTCGAAACGGGAGGAAGCGGAATAATCTTTTCCGGCTGCATCCCATACAGTGAGCTGCCAGCGATAAGCCATCTCCGGTTGCAGGGCTACTCCCATGTACCGAATGTTGTTGGAGACACTACTCTCCACCCTTTGACTATCCCAAACGACACGCCCATCGCTTTCGCGGATCACTACAATGCGATATGCCTGTTGTTTCTGTCCAACCACATCCGACTGCATCTGCCAACTGAACAAGGGGTGGGTATCCTCAATAGCCAATGGTTCCTTTGTATCCTGCACCCTCAATTGATGAATGGAAGTTTCTCCCGCGCATACTGTCCGGAGCGACAAGGATAATAGGAGTAAAGTAATGGAAAGCTTATGTATGAACAGATTTTTTATGTTATTCATTCTTGTAGGTATTAGAGAAATAGATTAGATATTTTATGTTATACAATGACATGATAACTGATATTTTAGACAGGATTAACAAGATTTACAAGATAAATCGCCTTTGGCGATCAAAAAATCCTGTAAATCTTGTTAATCCTGTCTAATTTATAAATGATAAATTCAAAAGTATATGAGGGATAATGCTGTTCAAAAAACCTGATTTTCAAGTCTCAATGATGTACTTTTTTCACTTTTTGAACAGCCTCACCTGCATGATTTTAATGTTTCCTTTCGGAAAGATATCGCTCAGTATCGATGGCAGCCATACAACCAGTTCCTGCTGCCGTAACAGCTTGCCGATAAATAGAATCCTGTACGTCGCCGCAAGCAAACACACCCTCCACATTGGTCTTGGATGTGCCAGGATTTGTTTTGATATACCCGTTGGCATCAGTTTCCAACCACCGGCAGAACAACTCGGAGTTGGGATGGTGCCCGATAGCGAGGAAGAAACCATCTACTGTCAATTTCTTCTCACCATCCTTGGTGGTAAGCAACACGCCATTGACCGTTTTATCGCCCAGTACTTCCTTGGTTTGCGATTCCCAGAGCATTTCAATATTTGGCATGGCAAACACCTTTTCCTGCATGGCTTTGGATGCCCGCAATACGTTACGACGAACAATCATGAATACTTTGCGGCACAAACCTGCCAGATATGCAGCTTCTTCGCAGGCCGTGTCGCCTCCACCCACTACGGCTACATCTTTTCCTTTGTAGAAGAATCCGTCGCAAGTGGCACAAGCCGAAACGCCATAGCCTTTAAACTTTTCTTCAGATGGCAATCCCAGGTATTTAGCCGTAGCGCCGGTAGCAACGATCAGCGTCTCGGCTTCTATATGATGTTCGTCATCGGCAATTACCTTAAAAGGCCGCTTGCTCAAATCTACTTCCGACACATAGCCAAAACGGATGTCGGTATTGAAGCGTTCCGCCTGCTTCTGGAGGTCATCCATCATTAATTGCCCGGTGACTCCTTCGGGATAGCCGGGGAAATTATCTATTTCGGTGGTAGTGGTCAACTGGCCGCCAGGTTGCATCCCGGTATATATAACAGGTGACAGATTGGCTCGCGCTGCATAGATGGCTGCGGTATATCCGGCAGGACCTGAACCTATGATCAGGCATTTAATTTTTTCGGGGGTTGATGGTGTTGTCATTATTCAATATTTTTTGAAAATTTATTGCAAATCCTATCCATTCATTTTTCCAGGATTGCGGTACAAATATAGCAAATCGACCGGGAATACAGCAACAATTACATTTTTATTGATACGGCAACGTAAACCAGAATCGTGACCCGACATTAAATTCCGATTCTACTCCGATATTCCCATCCAGTTGTTCGATAATGCTTTTGCTAATGGACAATCCCAATCCGGTTCCTTTGGCAAAAGGGTTCAGCTTTGTGAATCGATCAAAAACCTGATCTACTTTATCCGGTGCAATACCGATGCCGGTATCCGCTACATAGAATTCTATCTTGTTGTCGCCCTGCAATTGATACCCTAATGTTATTTTACCCGTGGTAGTAAATTTCAGGGCATTGTTAATCAGGTTGGTGATCACCTGCATCAGGCGTTTCTTATCACTCCGGATGTGATATTCGGGCAAACTCCGGTCGAAAATGATAGGTATACCTTTGGTTTCCTTCACCAGATAAGAACAGACAACTTCATCGCATAGTTCCCATACATTCAAACCGTCTATGCTAAGATCCAGCATCCCTGCTTCTATCCTCGAAAAATCAAGGATATCGGTAATCAACTGTAATAGTAATTGATTACTTTCCTGCACAATATGATAATAACGATTGCGTTTTTCCGCGTTGTCTTCTTTTACCATCAAGCTTGAAAAACCGATGATTGCGTTCAACGGCGTACGTATTTCATGGCTCATATTGGCCAGAAATGCCGATTTCAACCGGTCCATATTTTCTGCCTTTTCCTTGGCCAGCACCAACTGTTCCTCTATATTTTTCTGGTTAGTGATATCGACACTGGTAACCACATGTGCCAATTGCCCGTCGATCCAGTTAAACGCAGCGCTGAAAACGCGGAACCAGGCTTTGTCGAACGGACGTTGGTAGTCCCATGAATAAACTTTGGTGGGTAACCCGTTTTCATCAATCAGATGGTATTTCGGACAAAAATCACATTCCCCGGTTTTATCCGTATAGAGCGCTTGCCAGCATTTTTTTCCTTTGATTTTTTCGAATCCCCCATACGGAGCTGCCATCGAAGCATTGGCATAGAGCATTTCATGGGTTTCGAACGCATTGACATAAATGTCGACGCCCATATTGTTCATGATATTTTCCAGGGTTTTGCTGGCGCGTATCTCCCGTTCTTTATATTCGCGGATAATCACTTCCTTGGAAAGCAGACCGGTCACGTATTGAATGGCTTGTAATTCTTCATTTTCAAAATGATCCGGATTTTCCTTGTCTGCAAATCCTATATATCCGATAATCTTACCTTCCGTATCAACGATCCTATTCAACCATAAAGATTTTGTGCTGAAGAAATCGAGAATCTGATGTTCTCCCGGAGTTGTATTTCCGTCCATACAGATATAAGACGGCAATTTGTCCGGCATGGAATCCCGATGTTTCAACCCTTTTATCTGAAATCTGCCTTGTAGCACATGATCGTCGTTCCCAAACGTCTCTTTCAGGTAAAAAAAACGGAATCCATCTGTTTGATAAACAAACCCACGCCTGAACCGGAAGAACTTACCAATGTAGGCCAACAATTCCGGCATTTTTTGTTTCATAGGCTGATCATTGTTAATCATCGTTATATAATTGATAATGAGATCGCCTAAATTCTCCCTGAACTCGACCATAGAAGCCTTTTTTTGAACAAAAATACTAAAATTATTTGAATAATACGATCGTGTCAGACTATGGAAAGTTTGGTAAACTTAAGTCCGTTTTATCCGTTACGATGTGGGAAACGCCAGCACAAATTCGGTGAATACACCTTCTTCGCTGCTGACGTTGATGCTGCCACCCAGTTTTTCGGCAATGGTTTTCACATAACTCAGCCCAATGCCCGAACCGAGGTTAGGTTGTATCATCCTGTGCGCCTGTACACGGTAATAATTGTTGAAAATATGCGATAGGTCGGCTTCGGGAATTCCCCAACCGTTATCGCGAAAACGGATCAATACTTGCTGATTTTTCTTATCGTACACCGTTTTTATTTCGATACGCACCTTTTCGCCGGAATATTTCACAGAATTTTCCAGCAGGTTCTCAAACACATTGCACAGATGCATCCCGTCCGTCGATATGGTAATATCTTTCCTCGGCACTACTACCAACACCTTTTTATGGCTGATCGTCTGGTATTTTTGTTTCATTTCCTTGCAAAGATCCAAGAGTGATACAGTTTTTTTCGTGAATGAGAGCGTATCCTCCCCACCCCTGATAAGATACCCGAATTGACGGTACTGGAGTTGTAACCGCTCCAAATGGAAAATAGTCTTTTCAACCGACACCTTTGCATCGTTGATCTGCCGGAATTCCAGTTGCTCCGGAAGCGCAGTCGTATGTATGATGGCCGACGCTATGGGCTTACCTATCTCATGCTCCATCTTGAGCAAGAATTTAACCCGCATCTGGTCTTTTTCCTGTTGCGTGGCAACGGTTTGCAACAGACTCTCCTTTTCCGCACGCTCGCAATGTATGTCGTGTACCAGGCGTTGTTTCTCACGGCGTTCACGGCGGATGGTACGCAACAGGAAATGCAAACCGATAAGGACTAACAGTACAAAAGCAACCAACCACGCTATCCTGGACGTTTCAGCTTTCAGGATAGCCGGAAACGGAACGGACGCATAAGCCTTTACACCAATTGTGTTCAATATATCGAGTGGAATGGTGTCCAATTGAATATTCCAATCGTACGCTTTAGCAGGCTTATTGTCGGATATTACGCTTTTCTTTTTCAAATCGCAATATTCGATATAACTTCCTTTGAAAGAAATGGAATTTTTGGCCATATTGAGTTTCAGCAAACTATCCAGCCGGTTTACATTTAAAGGCAGAAATGATTTGAACATATATTGTCGAATCCTTGGCATGGCTGTAAGGTCGTTCTTTTCAATCTGTACCTGAAAAGTAGTATCTTCAGTCCGGATGGTTTTGATAACAAATGGTGATGTATCAGTGTATGGAGTATACCAGACATGTATATTTTCACCAAGATCAGACCGGCGCATGATCAGTTCTTCACTAATAGATTGTTGTAGGCATTCATTAATGCTTTGCCGGTATCCCGATACAGCTGAACGGTATACATCTATCGACCAAATACCAAGCAATATGGGAAAAAGAACGAGCAAGGCGCCAGCGCCAAGTTTTATATAGATAATATGCTTCATTTCAGGATTTTTTTCGTAAAATTATTTGAGTTGCTGATTTCCGGTGTGTAACAGGAAAAACAAACTGATAAGAACCGCCAGACCAAAGACAGCCAACCATATCTTTTTCCGGGACATTACAGGTTTTACCATCGTCCAAAAGGGTACGGACACATAAGCCTTCACACCAACCGTATGCGCTATATCGAGGGAAATAACGTCAAATCCGAGGTATCTTCCGATTTTTTCCAAAGGCGCATTGTTTGATATTACAATTCCCTTTCTCAGATCGCGGTATTCGATGTAGCTTTCTTCAAAAGGAATGGAATTTTTGAACATGTTGCATTTCAATAAACTATCCAACCAGTTTACATTCAATGGATGAAAAGATTCGAATATATATTGGTGAATTCTCGGTACAACAGTAGGATCAAGTTTGTTTACACGGACTTGAAAAACAAAATCCTCTGACCGGATGGTTTTGATCACAAACCTTGATGTATCGGTATATGGAGTATACCAGATGTGCACATTTTCAAGAGAGGACTGGCGTATGATCAATTCTTCATCAATAGCTTGTTTCAGGCATTGATTGATACTTTGCCGGTATTCCGACACTGCCGAACTGTATATATCTGCCGACCAGCCACCAAACAATACAAGAAACAGCACCAACAAGACCATAGCAGCAGGCTTTATATGCGGAATATGTTTCACTTCATGATTTTTTTTGCAAACGTACGTATAAAATCATTTTGTAACTGCGTATTTGCGGTGAATTTATTTTTTTGGCAAATATTTTTTCCATAACTTTGTAGTTTCGTTAACACATAAGTATCATTGACATGAAGAAACTAAGATTATTTACCGGAACGCTGCTGTTTTTCGCAGTAGCATCCATAGCGGCATTAAATGTCCATCTTACATACAACACGGAACGGAGCAGCGGGTTGACATTACACAACGTGGAAGCATTAGCCCAAAGCGAAAATGGAGAAGGCGAATGTATTGGAGAGGGTAGCGTTCTCTGCCCTGATGGAAAAAAATATCGTAGTTCGGTCTACCGCATACGTTATCAATGAAAACTATCAGATAGTAATATCTATGTATTACTGATTCTGATTGCATCCTGTAGCGGGGGAGATGGCTTCCATGCGGATGAATCGACAGGCACCGTTCTTGGAACGGATGTAAACAACGGGCAGTTGGTGATTTTTACGTTGTAATTTAACGCATTTTAACCTGCTGGGTCTTCCAGGCCCGGTAGGTTTTTATTTTTTGACGATTCGCACGAATCAAGGGTTGCAATTCCTCCAATAACTGCTCCAATCACCAAACTCATTGGTTCAGTATAGATTAGAGAGTTGTTCCAGCAATAGGAGTAACAGTTAAAACTCTGCAAGTATTCCGTACCCTACACAAAAACGCTCCACCATCGGATCATACATCCGTCCGTTCATATTGATCAGACTAAATTCCGGCAAATGTTCATGTCCCGTATAGCCTCGGTGGAAACCTATGATATTAGTATTTACGTCCGGCTTACCCCAAGCATCGTAAGTAGCCTTAAACACTGGGTTACCGTTATCATCGGTAAGCGATACGATACTACCCAAATGATCAGTGTGCGCATAATACATGTTGTACGACGATCCGGTCTTTACATATACTGCCGCTAATCCATCAACCTGAGATATAATATAGTTCTCGCGTTACCCCATTATCAACAACTTTTTCGTAATCACCTGCAAATGTAATCGTTGATTGGATGATTCATAACATCACTATTACAATTGAAAATGAAAAGAGGGTAGGTGTATATAAAAAATCAGAAAATAATTTTCCAAAGCTGGATCATCCACACCAGGAAGTCTCCCATTCCGGTGCGTAATTTTTGTAAGGCAGTTTAATGTGGTATTTTACGGTATTTACCGAAACTTCCATTCGAGTGGCGATTTCCTCGTAGGTCATATCTTCGTTGCGGCTCATCAGGAAGGCTTTCCGGCATTGTTCCGGCAACGTATCCTTCAAACCGTCGAATTTCGATTGCAATTCCGAAACAATCAATGTATCCAAAGGTGTTTCTTCGATCAGTTTTTGCCGGAGTTGTTCCACCCAGTTATCGGAAAGTTTTCTCAAGTTTTGTTGTTGTTTCAAGTAATTAAGTGCAGTATTGCGCGTGGCTGTGAACAGATACTCACGGAAAGTATCGGCACGATAATCAGCGTGCCTGTTTTGCCAAATCTTGTACATCACATCGCCCACAATTTCTTCGGCGATGGCCAACACTTGCAACAAACCGCGCAGCATAACTACAAAGAGCCGCATAATACAACTCAAAGATCAGTTTCATCGCTTGCGGGTGATCACGATGCAAGCCATTTATAATATCTTCGTTGCGTTTGATCATTTTCCTACATCACAACATGGCAACATACAATATGCTTATTATTTTTTCACATCTCCATTCAATAACAAAATATCCAGATATACAGGCAGATGGTCGCTGAATCCTTTATTGTACCTCGGCCCGACATATGTCCGCTTCGGTTTCACACCGGCATACCTGCTATCGGGTTCAAACAAATAATCTGCCCGGAAAATATGGCATTGGCTGACATTTGTCTTCACTGTACCCCTCAACAATCCTCCCGACACAATGAGTTGGTCAAATACCGACCATTTACCTTGGTATTTGATGGTTCCGGTAGTTTCGGCCATCTTGTATGCCGACAGGTTAAATAAAGTAGATGGTTTGGTTTGTGTAGTATCGACCGACGCTTTAAGCCCACCACGCAGGCTTTTATCTAATGGGCCATCATTCAAATCGCCGGCAATAACGATCTTGGCCATGGTATTGCGCCTGAATATGGAATCGATTTTATTACGTAATGTCGATGCCGCCAATATCCGCGAAGGCTCCGACGACCGTTGTCCACCGCTTCTCGACGGCCAGTGATTGACAAATACATGCAATGTATCACCTTTCAGCGTGCAAAGCGTTGCATAAAGAATATCACGCGTACGTTTCCGGTTATCGCTAAACCGTATACGAATAAATTGTTCGCCGATGCGCTTCAGGTAATCGCTCCGGTAAAACAAAGCGACATCTATCCCCCGTTGGTCGGGCGAATCTTTGTGGATCACCTTATAGGGATATTTTGTTAAAGGCGTATTTTTGATGAGATCATCCAACACTGTCCGGTTTTCTATTTCACAAACACCTATAAGCGCTGGCGGGTCCCATTCGCCGACATTGGCAATCACACGGAAAATGGAATTCCGCTTTTCAATGTAGCGGCTTTGCGTCCAATGCATTTGGCCTTCGGGTGTAAAATCGTTGTCGTTAGTGGTCGGATCATCCACAGTATCAAAGAAATTCTCCACATTGTAAAACATCAGGCGAAGATAATCTACCCCTTGTTTTTTTGTGGCCTGGGAATAGCTCCCAATGCTCCATCCGAAACATAAAGCTCCAAAAAGAAATATTTTCAATATCATGCCTTGTGTAAAAAACAGGATACAAATATAAAATGATTCTGATTATCTTTGTCGTCATATATGTAGTTAATAATATGAGAAAGGTTATTTTGCTTGTATTCCTTTCATTGGGTTTCATCCCAATGTTTGCCCAGACCTCTCAACAGGCAGTATCTTACAAATACAACGTCGTGTTGACAGGGGCTTCATTTGCATCACCCGAGAACAAATGGTTCGAGATGGGTTGTACTGTATTGGGTGCCAATGCTATCAATCGTGCTATTGGCGGAGAGGCTATTATCAACACAGCTAATCGTATGAACGAAGGAACTTTGTATTCAAGACAGGAATTAGAAACCATGGATGCATTGGTAATCATGCAGGTACATAACAAGGATGTGTTTGAGGAAACCGATCTATTTGAAAATTATATCGAATATAAAATTCCTTTCGACCGGAGCAATTATGCAGCAGCTTTTGATTATGTAATTAAACGTTATATCAGCGAATGTTATGAATTGCGGAATGATCCCGATTCGAAATATTATGACAGTAAATCAGGTAAACCGGCAATAATTGTGTTGTGTACCGACTGGCACGATGCTCGCGCGACATATAACTCATCTGTCCGGTTGCTTGCGGCCAAGTGGGGACTGCCACTGGTAGAGTTCGATAAGTATATCGGGTTCTCGAAAAATAAAGTTCACCCGGTGACCAAAGAACAGCATAGTTTGCTATATTCCAATGATACGCAAACCATTGACGGTGTCAAATATGGGTGGCATCCCGTTCGTGGCGAAAATTCGCATATCCAGCAAAAGATGGCTGCAATATTCGCCGATGTAATGAAAGGAATATTACCTGTGAAATAAATACTTAAAGAACCAGTATTTTCTCAATCCTTCTCACTACTTCTTCTTTTCCCAACATGGCGGCAATCACTTGCAAGTCGGGACCGAAAGTACCGCCTACCAATGCGATGCGAAGCGGAATCATTACCTGTCCCATGCCCAACCCCTTTTCTTCCGAATAGGCATGCAATATATCATGGATATTTTGTTCCGAAAAGTCGGCTAAACCGGCAAGGATATTTTTTACATCATGCATGATTGCCGGTGTGTTTTCCTTCCAACGTTTCTTCATCACGGCCTCGTCATAGTTTTGCGGCACTGCAAAGAAAAACGATGCCTGTTCCCACATTTCCGACACAAAGTTGACACGATCTTTTACCAATCCGCAAACCTTAGACACATAAGCAGGTTCAGCGGCAATACTTTTATCGGTCAATATTTTGGCAAACAGTCCGGCAAGTTCTTCATCCGGCTTGGCAATAAGGTATTCGTGATTGAACCAATGCGCCTTTTTTAGGTCGAACTTGGCGCCCGACTTACTAATACGCTCCAGCGAAAACAAATCGACCAGTTCATCCATGCCGAAAAGTTCCTGTTCAATGCCTGGATTCCAGCCCAGCAAAGCCAGCATATTTACTACCGCTTCAGGAAAATAACCATTTTCACGGTACCCGGATGATATTTCTTTCGTGGCAGGGTCTGTCCATTGCAACGGGAATACCGGGAACCCAAGCCTGTCGCCGTCGCGTTTGCTGAGCTTACCGTTTCCGTCGGGTTTGAGCAATAGAGGCAAATGTGCAAAACGCGGCATGGTATCTTCCCAACCAAAAGCCTTGTAGAGCATCACGTGCAACGGTGCGGACGGCAACCACTCTTCCCCGCGGATCACATGGCTGATCTCCATGGTATGGTCATCCACGATGTTGGCCAAGTGGTAAGTCGGCATCCCATCAGACTTGAACAGCACCTTGTCGTCCAACAGGTTGGAGTTGACGGTAACTTCTCCACGGATTAAGTCGTCAACACGGATTTCGGTATCGGCAGGGAATTTGAACCGTAGCACATAAGGCATCCCGCTGGCAAGGCGTTGTTGTACTTCATCGTCTTTCAGCGTAAGCGAGTTGCACATCATCCCACGTGTGGAAGCATCGTATTGGAAAGTTTTCTTTTCCTGCTCGTATTCTTTACGCTTAGTATCAAGGTCTTCGGGCGTGTCGAATGCATAATATGCCCAACCGTTAGTAAGCAGGCGGTCGGCATATTCGCGGTACATCGGCTTGCGGTCCGATTGCCGGTAGGGCGCACAAGGACCGCCCACGTGCACACCTTCGTCGAACCGGATACCCAGCCAAGTGAGCGCTTCAATAATGTATTCTTCGGCGCCGGGCACAAAACGCCCCTGGTCGGTATCCTCGATGCGAAGGATCATGTCGCCGCCATGTTTGCGGGCAAACAGGTAATTATACAATGCTGTGCGGACACCGCCGATATGCAGCGGCCCTGTGGGACTGGGCGCAAAACGAACGCGTATTTTATTCATTTTTTATTAGTTACAAGTTACAAGTTACGAATTACGAGTTACAGGAATATTACACTCCACTTGTAACTCGTAACCGTCACCCGTAACTAATTTATACATTTGCTATTCTAATCACATCGGCGAAAACACCGGCAGCGGTTACTTCAGCGCCGGCGCCATAGCCTTTGATCACCATCGGCTGCTCAAAATAGCGGGCCGTGGTGAGCATGATGATGTTGTTACTGCCTTCGAGTTCGTACGACGGATGTTTGCTGTCGACACTTTGGAGGCCGATGGACATTTTGCCGTTGTCGAGCGTGGCGATAAATCTCCATTTCTTGTTTTGGGCTGCCAATTCCTTACGCCGGGCTTCGAAACCGGCATCCAAAGCTTCCACCTTTGTCCAGAAATCATCGATACTTCCTTCAAAACATTCGGCAGGCAGAAATGTTTGTATGGTTACATCTTCTTTTTCAGCCGGATAACCTGATTCCCGGGCCAGTATGATCAACTTACGTACTACGTCCGTACCACTCAGGTCAAGACGGGGATCGGGTTCCGAATAGCCTTTTTCCTTCGCCAGACGGATGGCTTTGCTCATCGGCACATCTTCACTCAATACATTGAAAATAAAATTGAGCGTCCCGGACAATACCGCTTCTATCTTCAAGATGCGGTCGCCACTGCGGATCAGGTCGTTGATGGTGGTAATCACCGGCAAACCCGCGCCGACATTGGTTTCGAACGAGAACCGGACACCATGTTCCTTGGCGTTCTCTTTCAGCGATTTATACAAGCTATATTCCGACGAACAGGCAATTTTATTGGCCGTAACCACCGAAATATAATGCTCGAACAATGTTCCGTAGGCCGAAGCGACCACATCATTACCGGTGCAGTCGATAAATACGCTGTTACGGATATTCAGATCGAAAATCCTATTGATAAAATTGTGAAGATCGTACGGCTCGCCTTCCTTTTCCAACTTTTCGGCATAAGTCATCGGTTCGATGCCCCTGTAGGCAATGTACATTTTTCGGGAGTTTGCCACTCCGGTCAAGTTGATTTTTAACTTGAAATCGTTCATCAACACTTCGCGCTGGCTTTGGATCTGCTGTAACAGGCTCCTTCCCACGTTGCCCACGCCCACCAGAAACAAGTGCAACTCTTTGTAGTTCGACAGGAAGAACCCTTCGTGTATTGCATTAAGCGCTTTCCGTAAATGGATACGCTTGATCACCAACGAAATATTCAATTCCGAAGAACCTTGTGCGGTGGCGATCACGCTGATGCCATTCCGCGCCAGCGAACGGAATAAAGTGGCCGATATACCCGGCGTGTTGCGCATGCGTTCGCCCACGATGGCAATGATGGAAAGGTCGGTTTCCACCTGCAATTTGATTTCGCCGGTGGTATTGATTTTCGGATAAAACTCTTTGTTTAAAGCTTCTACGGCAACTTCGGCTTCATCGGGACGCACCGCAATGGTGATGGAATATTCCGACGAGGCTTGTGTTACCATGATGATGTTGATCTTATGGTCGGAAAGCACCTTGAAAAAGCGTGCCGACACATTGGTTATACCGACCAACCCTGTACCCTGTAACGAAATAAGTGAAATATCGGCAATGGACGAAATGCCTTTGATAGGCGAAACTTCGTTGTCCGGCGCCGATACATTGCTGATCAATGTTCCTTTGGCTTGCGGGTTATAAGTATTTTTGATGCTGATAGGGATATTCTTTTCGTACACCGGCCTAATGGTGGGCGAAAAAATAACCGATGCTCCAAAGTGCGATAACTCAATAGCTTCCGAATATGTTAATGTATCAATTGGCTGCGCTTTGGTGATGATTTCAGGGTCAGCCGTCATGAAGCCGTCCACATTCATGAACAACATGAGGCCGGCAGCGTCCAGGGCTGCAGCAATAATAGACGCTACATAATCGGCGCCACGTTGCCCCAGGTTGGTGATGGTTCCGTTCTTGTTACCTGCCATGTAGCCCGGCAGAACGGCAATATGGTCAAGTTTGGCAAAACGTCCGGCAATCAGCTGGTTACTTTCCTCGAAATCGATCTTGGCATCGATATATCCCGAATTGGTACGGATGATTTCGCTGGTATTGTAACACTTAGCTTTGGCTACGACATGGCTGAGCACAAAAGCTGACAAACGCACACCGATACTAAGTATCCGTGCACGTGTTTTCGGCGTAAGGTCTTGTAACAGATACAAGCCGTAAAGGATATCTTCGTATTCACCCAATAGCCGCTGCACCTCGGCAAGTACGGATGTCCGTTCCGAAACTGGCACCAAAGCGTTCACCACATCGAAATGCAGCTTGGCAATCGACTGGATACCGCTTTTGTATTGTTCGTCGTGTTGCACAGCTTGCCCGGCCATCACCAACAACTGGTTGGTTACACCTTCGAACGCCGATACTACTACAATACAAGGCTCACCCTGCGACTCGATAATCTGCTGTACTAAACTTACCGAACGGGCATCGCACATGGACGACCCGCCGAACTTGAGAACTTTCATGAAATTATTCAGTTACAAGTTACAGGTTACAAGTTACAAGTGACAGATTGCTGAGCTTGTAACTTGTAACCTGTAACTTAAAATTCTGCGCTTATGGCATTCACTTCCGCACTGGTCTTTTTCACCAATCCCTGCAAGACTTTGCCGGGGCCAACTTCCACAAAATCAGTAGCACCGTCGGCAACCATGTTGACTACCGATTGTGTCCAGCGGACAGGTGCTGTAAGTTGCGCCACCAGGTTCGCTTTGATTTGTGCAGGATCGGTAACGGCTTTTGCTGTTGCATTCTGATAGATAGGACAAACCGGCTGTGCAAACGTTGTTTCGTTGATGGCTTGTTCCAAAGCCACACGTGCAGGCTCCATCAAGGGCGAGTGGAAAGCGCCACCCACCTGCAACCTCAGTGCACGTTTTGCCCCGGCTGCTTTCAGTTTCTCACAGGCTTCGTCCACAGCTGCTATTGCACCCGAAATTACTAATTGACCGGGACAATTATAATTGGCTGCCACTACCACGCCATTGATTGATGTACAAATTTCTTCTACCTTAGCATCGTCCAAACCCAGCACGGCCGCCATGGTCGACGGTTCGGCTTCGCAGGCTTTCTGCATGGCCATGGCACGCTTGGAAACCAGCGTTAAGCCGTCCTCAAACGACAAAGCTTTGCAGGCAACCAATGCCGAGAATTCACCTAGCGAATGCCCTGCCGCCATATCAGGGCGGAAATTACCACCTAACATGGTGGCTAATATTACAGAATGAAGAAAAATGGCAGGTTGTGTCACCTTGGTTTGCTTTAATTCATCCTCAGTACCGGCAAACATAATATCGGTAATGCGGAAACCAAGAATATCGTTAGCTTTATCGAACATGGCACGAGCCTGTTCCGATTTGTCGTACATGTCTTTTCCCATGCCGGGATACTGCGCTCCCTGCCCGGGAAATACATACGCTGTCTTCATACAATAAAGTGTTATGGTTTAAAAATTAAAGACCGCAAAGGTAGTAAAAAAACGTATATCAAGACAAAACGTTATTACTTGGCCTTCAACAATCGTTTTATTTTTTATGTGCACAAAAAATATTTTTCTTTAGTATATATCATAATAAATGTATATCTTTGTGCCCCGAAAAATTGGAATATTTAATATTATAATCAGATAATAAGCAATGAAGAAGGATATACATCCGAAGAATTACCGGTTGGTAGCATTTAAAGATATGTCGAACGACCATACTTTTATTACCCGTTCAACTGCCAACTCGCGCGAAACCATCGAAATAGACGGTACTGAATATCCATTAATCAAATTGGAAATATCCAATACTTCCCACCCGTTTTATACAGGTAAGATGAAGTTAGTGGATACTGCAGGGCGTGTTGACAAGTTCATGAATCGATACAAAGATCATTATAAGAAAAAATAAAATATTTTGTATTATTCGGGTATAAAAGCTTCGAATTTCACGTACTTTTGTGAGGTTCGAAGTTTTTTATTTAAACAATACTGATACTTTGGGGGATTGTTGGGTTTAACGCCTGATATCATCTTTTCATCATCTTGTTCGTGCTAAAAATTCAATAAAATAAACTATGGTTAAGAGAAGTTCCAAATCTATTATTGATTCATTTTTATCTGCCGAGTCTATAGGAAAAGATGCTAACATTCTTGTGCCTGTCAACAGTGAACTCGATGAGAAGGCTCCACTACCGAAGACACTGCCTTTGTTTCCGCTAAAGCAAATGATGCTTTTTCCCGGCGTTGTGTTATCGGTGAACATTGGTCGCACCATTCCCACCAAGAAAGTTGAAGCAATGTATCCCAACAAGCAATATGTTGGCGCATTTACCCAAAAAAACGACATTGCCGGTTTTCTTACCATCAACGATATATCGCCTTATGGCACCATCGCCCAAGTTGTTAGAATCCTTGAATTACCTGATGGCGATACGGTTGTTATCCTTCACGGGAAAAAGCGTATCGTAGCAGAATCAATTGTAAAGCGATCTGCCTCACCCCAATTAAAATATAAAGTATTCGAAGAAATTGTCGCAAAGAAAGGCGATCCCGAATATGATGCCTTGGCGCGGACTATCAAGGATTTGGCTATACGGGTCATTGACCTTTCCCCGGAAATTTCTTCCGAAATGATTTTTGTTGTTAAAAATATTGAAGACTCAAACCTGATTGTCAACTTCATAGCAACACATGTCCCGATCAAGATACAGGAAAAAGAAAAACTTATTGGAATAGCCGACCAGAAGCAGCAAGCGTTAACCATGCTGGAGATACTGGCACATGAGTTACAATTGTTGGAACTCAAGTATCACATAGAAAGTAAGATAAAAACAGATTTTGACAAGCAACAGCGCGAGTATATGCTCCGCCAGCAGTTGAGAATCATACAGGAAGAATTGGGTTCCGATCCGTTGAGCCAGGAAATCAAGTATCTGGAAGAAACATCCGCCCGGAAAAAATGGGGGATAGAAAATCAAAAAATTTTCGAACGGGAACTAAAAAAACTGCAACGCCTCAATCCTGCATCTATTGAATATTCTAACCAACTCAATTACCTGTATACGTTTCTGGATCTTCCCTGGAATGAGTATACCAAGGACAATTTCGACCTGAAACAGGCGCAAAAGATTTTGGACAAGGAACATTTCGGATTGGATAAGGTAAAGGAACGTCTGTTGGAATATCTTGCCGTATTGAAACTCAAAAACGACCTGAAATCGCCTATATTATGCCTAGTAGGGCCTCCCGGCGTCGGAAAGACCTCGTTGGGAAGATCAATTGCCAAGGCATTGAAACGCAATTACGTGCGCATGTCATTGGGCGGATTACATGATGAGTCGGAAATACGCGGTCATCGAAAAACCTACATCGGCGCTATGCCCGGACGGATCATCCAGAATATCCGTAAGGCAAAATCGGCCAATCCTGTTTTTGTACTCGACGAAATCGACAAAATGGGCATAGGCGCACATGGAGATCCGGCTTCGGCATTGCTGGAAGTACTCGATCCGGAACAGAACAGCACATTTTATGATAATTACCTCGAAATGGAGTTTGACCTTTCCAAGGTAATGTTTGTGGCCACAGCCAACAACCTCATGTCAATCAGTCCTGCGTTGCGCGACCGTATGGAAATGATCGAAGTGAACGGCTATGTGCTGGAGGAAAAAATATCAATTGCACAAAAGCATCTGGTTCCAAAACAAATAGAAGCGCACGGTGTCGGTCAACAACATTTGGTTTTTACATCCAAGCCTATTGCTTTTATTATAGAAAATTACACACGCGAATCGGGTGTTCGCGAATTGGATAAAGCCATTGCTTCCGTTATCCGTAACCTTGCCAAAAAAATCGTCCTCCAAGTCGATTTTCCCAGAACATTGCATGTGGAGCATATACGTGAGATACTGGGGTCACCTAAATATCTTTATGAAAGATACCAAGGCAATGATTATGCGGGCGTTGTTACCGGACTGGCCTGGACGGCCGAAGGCGGTGATATTCTTTTCATAGAAAGCAGCCTGAGCCGGGGAACGGGGGCCCTTACCCTGACCGGTAACTTGGGATCGGTAATGAAGGAATCGGCCGTGATTGCTTTGGAATATATCAAGGCTAATTGCAGGTTGCTCGATATCCCTTATGACGTCTTCGAACGGTGGAATATACACATCCACGTCCCGGACGGGGCTATTCCCAAAGATGGCCCTTCGGCAGGACTTGCCATGGTGGTGGCTATGGCCTCGGCTTTCACCCGTCGTAAAGTACGCAAGAAAACAGCTATGACCGGCGAAGTGACTTTAAGGGGAAAGGTGATGCCGGTAGGTGGGATCAAGGAAAAGATCTTGGCTGCAAAACGCGCCGATATTACAGACATATACCTGCCTGCCGCCAATTGTAAAGACATCCAGGAAGTGAACGAACTTTTTATCAAAGGACTTAATTTCATATACATAGATGATATTTCGGACGCATTACAACAAACATTATTGAAAGAAACGGTAAAAGGCGTCCTCAAAATAGAATAACGCTACCCAACCTAACGTCTATCAAATTTTTCCTGACTTTGGTCAAAATTATTGATCGCTTTGACAGGAAAGATTAGTTATGTTAATTGTCTTATACAGACATCTTTTTGCATTACAAATCACTGGTTATTCAATCACAGTAGGTGTATTTCCGGATGTTTTTATGGTAAAAATAGATATTTTTGCATTTATAATTTGGGTATGAAGTGTACGTATACCATTTAAACAAATTATAAAAAAATGCATTAATATTAAAGAAGCATTCTATGATACATAAAATCATTTTCCGAAATATATTATTGATTCTGGCAGGTGTGCTGATTCTTACGGGACAAACGTGGGGGCAGGAAAGTCCTCAGATCACAGGTCAGGCTCAAGTTTGTGCTGGTTCTATAGAAAAATACACTGTTACTGAAGAGATGAGTGACTATGTGTGGGAAATAGAAGGGGGTACAGGAAATTCAACAACACATGAAATCGATGTAACATGGGATAACAATGTAACAGAAGGGAAGATTTCTGTGAAATACTATGATGGGGCTACTACTATTAGCCTAACACCTCTGGAAGTTAACGTTAATTCTATACCTGATCAACTAACCATTACTGTTATTGGAGACCCGAATATCTGTGATGAGAACACTGTTACATTAGAGTCAAACGGAACCGGATTATTTAAGTGGTATAAGGATAATTCCATTACGGACAATACAAACCAAATATTGACTTTGAATCGTACTGATAAGGGATCATACACCGTAACGGTTACAGCAAACGGATGTGAATCGGAGCAAAGCACCGCTGTTGAGGTTAAAGACATAACACCAGATGCGCCATCCATTTCAGTTACAGATGGGAATATAAATATTTGCGGAAATGGTACTGTTACATTGGAGGCAAGCGGGACAGGATCATTCAAATGGTACAAGGGTGGTTCCGCTACGGGAGATACTGATCAGTTATTGACGTTGGACAAGGGAAAAAAGGGAGAATACACTGTAACGGTTACTGCAAACGGATGCGAATCGGCACAAAGCACCCCAGTCGTTATTTCCGATGTGACACCAGTAAC
>JAVBSH010000221.1:0-22124 GCA_031547085.1 Bacteroidales bacterium | reverse complement strand
CACAGCGCAGGACTCAACGTCAAGGCATTTATCGCGGATATGGCGATGGCGATAGCCAACGTTAACCCGAACTGCTTGAAGAATACGCCGCTGGTTCCGCCAATGAAGCTCACAGGAATAAATACCGCCGCCATCACAAGCGTAATGGAAACAATGGCCGGAGCAATCTCCTGTATCGCCGTATACGTGGCTTTTTTGGGATCTTTTTCACCCGCATCGATCTTGGCATGTACCGCCTCCACCACCACGATGGCATCGTCCACCACAATGCCGATGGCCAAAACCAATGCGAAAAGGGTGAGCAGATTGATGGAAAAACCGAACAGTAACAGGAAAAAGAGCGTACCGATGATGGCCACGGGAACAGCAATAGCGGGAATGATGGTGGAACGGATGTCCTGTAAAAAGATAAATACCACGATGAATACGAGTATGAATGCTTCTACCAAAGTATGGAGGACTTTACGGATGGACTCGGACAGGAATTCATTGGCATCCATCACGTAAGTTGCTTCCAATCCTGGCGGAAAATCGACCGCGGCTTTTACCATTTCCGCTTTGATATCGTCGATGACCTGCTGCGCATTCGATCCTGCAATTTGGCTGATGCCGATGGCAACCGCCTCCATGCCGTCCATTTCGGAAAATACCGTATAGTTCAACGAGCCTAATTCCACATCGGCAACATCTTTCATCCGCAATACCTGCGAGTTTTGCGACCGAATGATGATGTTCCCGAATTCTTCGACTGACGTTAGCCGTCCCGTAAATTTCATCGTATATTGAAAGGTCTGGTCGCTGTTTTGTCCCAACTGCCCCGGCGCCGCATCTATATTCTGATCATTCAGGGCGGCAATTACCTCATCGGGAGCAATTTGGTACGAAGCCATTGCATCGGGCTTAAGCCATATACGCATCGAGTAATCCCTCGACCCGTATACGTTGGCGTCGCCGACACCCCTCACACGCTGTATTTGCGGTATGATGTTGATGTTGGCATAGTTCTGTATAAATACCCCATCATAGTCGGGATTATCCGACGAGAGCACAATCATCAGGATGGTGCTGCTCTGTTGTTTCTTCACGGTGATGCCCGTTTGCACCACTGCAGCCGGCAACAAGTGCGTAGCCGTCGCTGCAAGGTTTTGTACATTCACCGCCGCGATATTTGGGTCAACGTCCTGCTCAAAATATATGGTGATTTTTGCCGTACCGTCGTTCGATGCGGTGGATGTCATATAGGTCATTCCTTCCACACCATTGATGGCCTGTTCCAACGGAACGATCACGCTGGTCATGATCACATCGGCATTGGCGCCCGGATACGAAGTGGAAACCGCTACAGTGGGCGGTGCAATGTTTGGGTACTGTTCTACTGGCAAAGTCTCAAGTCCGATAATGCCTAACACAACGAAAATGATGGATACGACGGTAGATAATACCGGTCGGTCAATAAAAGTTTTTAACATCTAAAAAGAGTGAATAAAATTAAGCTATTCCTGGTATGTGCGTTATACTAACAACCGTGTTGTACAAAATGTTTGCATTTTGAAAGCCACTCAAACGAGTAAAATAAATTTCAGGCTTCGTATCGCATCGTCATACTGTGGCGAAATAACCATGTTCCTTTGTCTAAAAATGAAGCATTATGCACATCATCAGTTTGGCAACGGAACCGGCCGATGCGATTTCCGGCGCAATCATCAAGGGAATACTATTCTCATGCCTTCCGAATGTTATGGGAACATCAATATTGAAAAATATCTCACATCGTCATATTTTGGCGAAGCACTCCCCGATCTTTGTTTTGTAATCAAAAAATAAAGCAAGATGAGAAAGTATTTCAGACATTTTTCAGATGAAGGTACTTCCGGTTTATTGGGAGTCTTTAACAGAGATTTGGATTATTTTGATGAACACCAGTTGTTTATGGCGCACTTCAATGCCATCCCCAATTGTGTCCATGAAGAAAAAATCGATTGCTGGAGAGCCAATCAATGGTTGTTGGATACACATCAGGCAGAAATCATCGACAGGCATTATATCAAACGGATCATGAGGAATAAAAATGAGACGGATTATGATGATCTCTATTATTTTCTGTACGATGATTTATTATTGTATCTCAACACCAATCACTCCAAAGTTAGTTTGCTGTATCGAAAAACCGACGAAGCAAAAGTGAATGGCATCCTTAGTGGTGTTAAAAAATTCCGTAAAAAGGTTTCGCGAAAACCCGAGATAAACTTGTTGACGCAATCCGGTTCAGGGCTCAGAACAATATCGATGCCTATCACCAAGCCCAAACTGACCCTTGATGATAATTATAATGACGATTTGAAGCCGGTACATCAAACCATCCTAAAACGACTCGCGCGAAAGAATGATAAAGGATTGGTGTTGCTTCACGGGAAACCCGGTACAGGCAAGACCTCATACATCCGTTACTTAATTTCTTCGGTAAGAAAAAAGACTGTCATTTTTCTGCCGCCCAATATGGCTGCTGCTATCACTAACCCCGACCTGATATCGATACTCATCAACAACCCCAATTCCATCTTTGTGATTGAGGATGCGGAGAACATCATTATCGACAGGAACAAAAAGGGCAACTCGTCGGTTTCGGCTTTACTCAACATTGCCGATGGTTTATTATCCGACTGCCTGAACATCCAGGTTATCTGTTCATTCAATACCGATATTTCGCAGGTTGATAACGCCCTGATGCGTAAAGGCCGCCTGATTGCCAAATACGAATTTAAGGAATTGGAAGTTAGCAAAGCCCAAACCCTTTCGGACAAATTGGGTTTTCCGGCGAAGATAGTTTCGCCAATGACACTGACCGCCATCTACAACCAGGACGAAACTGATTTTCAGCTGGAGCAATGTCACAATACAATCGGATTCAGGGCTATCCAGGTCGGGAGAAAAGCCATTTAAAAACTTTTTGTTTACCCCGCCATGTTTTGGCGAAGTGGTTTATTATCTTTGTATCAAATAATTTGATCCACGAATTCCGAAGGGCTCGCCGTAGAATTTGATTAGTGAAAATTGGCTTCGCCGAGCTAAAGGTTCGTGTAATTCGTGGATAAAATTTTTGATGCATTTGCTCTGGGTACAGGTTGAAAAAAGCATCCAATAGCAGTAAAAATAATACCTTTGCATCACTTTAATTTTTCCGGATATGAATTCTCCCCGCCCGAATGCTTACCGATATTCGGTATTGGCAGTTGTTTGTTTGGCAGCCGCTTTGGTCCCGTTTACCGGTTCGTCCATCAATTTAGCTTTGCCATATATAGCCCGCGATTTGTCGATGAACGCTGTGGCAGTCGGCTGGATCATTACTGCTTTTTTGCTGGCCTCGGCCATTCTCCAGATCCCCTTCGGGCGGTTGGGCGACATGATCGGACGGAAGAAAATACTGACAGGCGGCGTTATCCTGTTTTCGCTTGCTTCTGTGGCTTGCGCTTTTGCTCCATCGGGTAACCTACTGATAGCCGCACGTTTTGTACAAGGCATTGCCAGTGCCATGCTTTTCGGGGTGAGCATGGCCATTATCACCTCGGTGTTCCCAGCCAATGAACGTGGTAAAGCGCTCGGTATCAATACAGCCATTGTCTATTTTTCCATTGCAGCCGGGCCTTTCTTCGGTGGCATTTTAACCCATTACTGGGGATGGCGCAGCATATTCCTGGTAACGGCAGGACTCGGTGTGCTGGCATTTCTCGGGATACTACTTTACCTGAAAGGAGAATGGATTGATGCCAAAGGTGAGAAATTCGACTGGTGGGGTACCATCATCTATGCCATCGGCTTGTCGGCATTCATCTACGGATGCTCCATCCTGCCCACCTTAAATGGTTTCGGCCTGATTGTGGCAGGTATCATTACTTTTACCCTTTTTGTGTATTATGAGAAAAGACAGGCGACACCGGTATTCAACATGAACATGTTCCTTAGTAACCGCGTGTTCCGCATGTCATCGTTCGCTGCATTGATCAATTATGCCGCCACTTTTGCCATTGGATTCATGTTAAGCCTGTACCTGCAATACATCAAGGGGTTCGATGCCCAACAGGCCGGGTTGGTGCTGGTGATCCAACCCATCATACAAACAGTGGTTTCGCCACTGGCAGGAAAATGGTCGGACAAAGCCAACGCCAGTAAAATAGCGACATTGGGGATGCTCATTATTGTTTTCTGCCTTTTGGCGATGCTTTTCCTTAATCCGGAAACGCCTTTGGCCGTGTTAATTACCATCCTAATAGCACTGGGTACGGGATTTGCATTGTTTTCATCACCCAATGTCAATGTCATTATGGGATCAGTGGAAAAGCGCTTCCTTGGGATGGCTTCGGCAACTACAGGTACCATGCGCCTGACAGGACAATCCATCAGCATGGGTATCACCATGATGATGATTTCCATTTTTGTTGGGAAAAACCAAATAACTGCCGAAGTATATCCGTATTTCATGAAATGCCTGCATTACACGTTTGGTATTTTCGTAGTATTGTGCGCTTTAGGCGTGTATACATCCATGGTACGTACCAACCGGCAGGGCTACACGAAGCAGTAAAAAATCTGCCGTCTTGTCAGGCCTGCCACACTCCGACGAATTGACAGAAGAAACATGACAACGTGTCGGGAATGAATTAGTGGCAGGTGACAATATAATGACTCCTAGTTTCTTTGTGCCAACATATGTTAAAGTATGCTATTCAATTCGTTGATAAGATTTTGGTTGGCCCCCATGATATTTTTCAATTCGTTGCGCAGAGAGTATTTTTGTATCCAGGCTTTCAGGTATAGGTATATCCACACAGGGAAAATAACAGCAGCTACAATTGGTTGCCACCAGGCATCTTTCTTGATTTTATAATTGTGAAGCGCAGCACGCGGGTATTCATCAACAGTTTCACGAATCATATCGATGTCCGATTGTTTCAATATAGCCCTGATATTGTCGTAGCGTTTAGCTGTTTCCATCAGTTCTACATCCTCCTGCCTGTACCATATCCTGCTAAATTTCAAAAATTTTCTAAAGTCACCTTCTAAGTACAATTTACAATGTTGCGACAGTTCATCAAGTCGCGCAATCATGTTTTCGGGTTCCAGATCGGTTTCGGTCGCTTTGTAATCGATGACAGGACGGGGAATGCGATGCGTAACAAAGACAAAGTTCAGACCTTTCTTGATATAGCTGGCATACAACTCCTGGTTGAAGATAGACGAATCGCGCGTAGCCATATAAGTCAGGAACACACCGATGGGCAACACAATAAATGTCGACATCCACATTCCGCCGAAAGGTGTCATAGCACCTTCACGCGCCGACTTTTCCCCAATCATGGAAATCACATAATAGAGTACAAAGAAAATAACGGCAATGATAATGGGCGTTCCCAGTCCTCCTTTCCGGATGATGGCGCCCAACGGCGCCCCGATAAAGAAAAAGATGATACATGCGAGCGACATGGTGAATTTGCGGTGCCACTCGATCTCGTATTTCCACATCCGCTTGCTTTTGTCGTCCAGTTCATAAACAAGTCCTGCAACCTGGTCTTTCTGGCTACGTGCACTGTTGATAGCTTCCTGAATAGCCGCCTGTCTTTTTTGTTTTGTTCCTTCGTCGAATTTACTCCTGAAATTATCGGGTATCCTGGAGCGGAGTGATGTGTCGACTGACATGTGCCGGACCTCAGTGGCCTGGTATACCGGTTTTACTATATTGCGGAGCTGGTCTTCCTGCTTGCCGGTAACCAATGTAAGCGAGTCGATCGTATGATTCAACTGCTCAAGATTCAATGCCTGGTAAGTGTTTGAGAAAATTTGATCGTCTGAACGCGTCATATCAAAGCCGGGCAAAACCATCCTGATGGATCGCTCCTCGAAAATATCCTGGCGGAAAGGATAGGTCTTTGGGTTCTTGTTGATGGTCGTACGGTCGACCATATCGACGTAAGTATGTCCGCTGTATAATGTCATTTCCAGAAATCGCTTGTCGGCAGTTACAGCCATGTATCCCGAATCAGCTATAGTCGTATTCACGTTTCCTACTTTTTCCGTGTGATCGTCTATCCTGATGTCGTACATCTGGTTGGTTTTATAGTTGCGACTACCGATACGGATGCTGTATCCCTCTATCCCATTGTAAAATACACCTTCGCGTATCTGCAATTCGGGTCGCTTTTGCTGGATATCATAGATCAGTGTACGCATTTCCAGATAGGCAACGGGAGTTATATTATTGGCGAAAAGGAAAGCCCCCCCGGCAATCACACATGAAAGGATAACGAGTGGAAATACAATCCTTTGCAGGGAAATACCCGCAGCTTTGAGGGCGATCAACTCATAGTTTTCACCCAGGTTACCCAATGTAAAGATAGAGGCCAGCAGCACCGACAACGGAAAAGCCATAATCGTCAACTGTGCGGATGTGTAAATCAACAATTCGCCAATTACCGATAATGCAAGTCCTTTTCCCACCAGATCGTCGATATATTTCCACAAAAACTGCATCAATAGTGTAAACACCACAATAATGAAGGCCATAACGAATGGTCCCAGAAATTGTTTGAGCATGAAGCGGTGCAATATCTTCATACAGATGCTTGTTTTTGGTTATGATGGCCGGTCAGCATGCAACTTATTTTGGCCGTAAAGGTAACAGATTTTTGGTTTATATTAATTCTTTTATCGCGGCAAGCAGACGTTTGGTGTCGTCGGGGAAAATCCGCCCGATGTGCCCGATACGGAAACAATCGGCCTGGCTAAGCTTTCCGGGATAGATCACAAATCCACGGTCGTTCAATTGATTGTAGAATCCGACAAAGTCAAAATTTTTCTCCGGATAAAAGAATGATGTGATGATATACCCTTGTTTTTGAGGTTCTAAATATGTTTTGAACCCCATGGCCGTCATTCCCTCAACGAGTGTACGATGATTCTCCTCGTAGCGTTTGGCGCGGGCTGCAATACCACCTTCCTCATCGAACAATTGCAATGCTTGATGGAAAGCCAGAATGGCGTGTGTGGGTGGTGTGAAGCGGAATTGCCCGTCGCGTTCCAGCCCCTGCCACTGGGCATACAAGTCGAAACTTAACGTCCGGGCCTGCCCTTTGCACTGTTCCAGCGCTGCTTTACGGCAGATGACATACGTGAACCCAGGTACACTCTCGATGCACTTATTAGACGATGAAACCAGGAAGTCAATACCACAACGTTCAAAGTCGATGGGAACAGCCCCAAAACTGCTCATCGCATCTACCATGTAGGTCTTGCCGTATTGCCCGACCACTTGGCCGATGGCTTCAATATTGTTGATAATCCCGGTAGTGGTTTCGCTGTGTACTACGGACACGTGGGTAATGCTGGCATCGGCTTCGAGTGCGGCACGTATCTGGTCAATGTCCGGCCATTCGTTTTCTTCAAAACACAGGGTGGTAGCCCGAATACCATGCACTTTGGCAATGTTGGCCATCCGCGTACCATAAGCACCGTTGATAATTACGAGCAAATGCCCGTTACGCGGAATTGCACTTGATGCTATAGCTTCCAGAGCATACGTGCCCGGTCCTTGTAAAAGTACACAAGCATAGTCATCGGACGGGACGCCAGCCAGTTGCAACAAACGGTTACGTACATCCCTGACAATATTAATAAACGAACGATCGCGCGAACCCATATCGGTCAACATGGCTTCCCTGACCTCAGCGGCAACCGTTAACGGTCCCGGGGTGAACAATAATTTATCTTGTGGTTGATTCATTTAATTTTCAATCTTTAAACGGTATAATTTCTGGTAAATCTGATAACACATCCACGCATCGGTGGCGGCATACCGTTGCTGCGCCTCGCTCAGCGTATCGTTTTCCCAATTGGAGAGTTGTTGTGATTTCGAAATACGGACTCCTATCACAATACCGGCCATTTTCGCCAGACCGATATTTTTGATGTTGAACTCCTGTACCATGTCCTGCAAATCGATGAATCCGCGCGGATGAATTTTCGAGCTGTTCGGCTGCAACTTGGCGCGTCGTCGCAACGTATCAATATCGTTCTTGATGGCCGCACCCACTTTCAGGATAGCCGGATTCGCCAATAACCGGAATAAAGTTTCCGGAATATCCGTCATCCTGCAAAGACGGAACAGATAAGCATCGGTAGCGGTGGATAATTGCAGCAAAGCGACTTTATTGATCCGGCCTTTAGTGAAAGAAGGGCGTGTTTCGGTATCGAATCCCAAGACAGGACAGGTTTCCAGGTATTTTACCGCCGCATCAGCCTGCCTTTCGTGTTCGATGAGATGAATAGGGCCCTCGAACCGAACCAACGACAATGCTTGAAGTTCTTCATTCGATATTTCGGATACAAACATTCTTTTAGATGATTGTCTAAATACCTCTAAAATGCAGCCTCCGAAGACTTATTCCTTCATTCTTCATCAGTATATTCCGATTCTTCGTCGATCACATCTTCAATATTCACATCCAGTTGCGATGTTTTTTTGGATTCGGCATAACGGTGCTGGTACAGGTTAACGTGTATGATGCGTGTGGCGCCCAGCAGTTTTACTCCCCAATATTGTCCGAAGGTATCGAAACAATCGGCAATGGCGTCATTCATATTTTCGAGTGTTCCGGTTTCGTATAACAACACAAAATCTTTCAGTTCCTGGTATATATCGGTCAACATCTCCGACAAGCTGGCTTCGGTGACCTTGAGCGTTCCGGGATGGCTCAGGTCGGTGAAATCAGGGAATTTATCCAATGCGCCAACATAAGCAACCAGGTTACCATATATTTTATTATAATCGCGTTCGGTCACAAACTTCTCAACTTCCGACTCGTAACGGGCATCAATATGGGGAAGACGAAACACTCCGCTATAGATTTCGGGCAATAACCGCAACTGGGTTGTCCAAAAATCCGAAATTTTCTTGTCGGGCATAGCTTCCAAGTATTCGAAATATTTGCGGCACAACTTTACAAACTCCTTGGTCTGCGGAGCAATCAGTGATTCTATTTTGTTCATGAATTAAAGTATAAAAAAAATCAAACAAACCTATATATTATTTTTGTATCTACCATAAGGGTGTCCTTATTTTTTTAAGGACAAGTGTTTTAACTTATTCTAATTTCATGTAATAATGCAATTTATGATCGGGTAACAATGCGGGGTGAAAAATCCGGATCATGTCTTTCAATATAACATGTGGATGAACAACGCCCGATTCGAAAAAGTCGTTACCGCCACCGGCACTTACACGGGCATAGTTGTTAAAAACCATTCCCGACCGGAAAGGTTTCATCAGTGACATGCGTTCGTCTACCGACCGGATTTCGCCAAGCGTACGGGCAGCACCCGTGTTGATCCACAGATCGGCCGTTCCTCCATGGCTGACAATCGTTTCGATATTGATGGGAATACTTTCATGTGATGTATTGTCCTTCCAGAGGTAATTTCCGCCGGCATCGGCTATCATGGCAGCCATCCAGGTTTCGCCTCCGGGGATATACCAGATGCCTTGCCAGGGTAATCCGCACAATATTTTGGGGCAATCCGTACTGTTCTTTACCAAACGGCAAAGCGACTCATACTCTTCCTTGATGGCGTCAAACTGCTGTGAGGCCTGTTCCTCACAATCATAGAAAGCAGCTATGAATTTTAACCATTCGGCTTTACCAAGGGCTGTACGTTCGAGGTATTCGGCATTGAATACTACTTTTTGTCCAAGACTGGTGAGCCTCGCCATGCTTCCGGCAATCTCTTCACCAACGCCGTAAGCGAATATAACATCGGGTTTCAGGCTGATGATCTTTTCGTAATTCAATCCCTGGTCGTAACCGATGTCTGCCACTTCCCCGTCGGCAATTGCCTTGCTGACAAGCGTATCAGAGACATAAGCCGCACCCGACAGGGCTTTGATACTCGACGTTTTTCCTAAAGCCGATAACATCGCTACATGCGTGGTAGAAAGACAAACAACACGCTCCACCGGTGTACGGATCACCGTATATTTTGAAAATTCTGCGGGCACTTCCAGACCTTTGGGACAAAGCACATAACGGTAGATTATATCCTGTGCACCCTGCCATGGGTTGGAGACCGTCAATAAGGTAATATCGCCGTATTTTTCCATTGTAAATCCCCGCGCATATTTCACCATTGCCGAATCGGAAGAATTTTCCGCCGGAACAGCAACGGCGGTACGTCCTCCCCCGCTATTACAAGATACGACGCCCGTTAGGAAACAGATAGACAGGAAAATATAGAATAAATACCGGAACATGGCTACTTAAAAAGGTATATTGTTCGCAAACGACAACAAACAACGTACCAAAATTGACGTGTTACCGGATTTAACTTGCCGGGGGTTAGCCCCGGCAGACTGATGTTACCAGTATTTTTTGCATATTTCCTGCATTTCAGGATATTTGGAATCCTGGTCATCATATTTTTCCTTCAACTGCAATAATTCTTTCTTGAGTTGTGCAATCAGTTTCTTGTTAGCAGGATTTTTATAGATATTGTTCATTTCTGCGGGGTCATTTTGCAGATCATACAATTCCCATTCGGGCGACAATGACCCTTTATTGGCGCCTTTCATACCCAATGGCTGCGCGTAATAGAAAACCAACTTGTAACGTTCGGTACGGATACCATAATGTGCCGCCACGTGATGATCGACGTCGTCGTTCATCCAATAACGGTAGTACATGGATTTACGCCAATCGGCCGAGGCCTGGCCTTTCAGGTTGTTGCGGAAACTTTCGCCCTGCATGTATGAAGGTGTTGATACGCCGGCATAATCAAGGAACAGTGGGGCAAAGTCGAGGTTCATGACAATATCGTCGTTCACCGTTCCGGGTTTGATTTCCTTCGGGTAGCGGATCAACAACGGCATCCGCAAGCATTCCTCGTACATCAGGCGCTTGTCGAACCAGCCATGTTCGCCGAGGAAAAAACCCTGGTCGCCGGTATAGACGACAATGGTATTTTCGGCCAGCCCGTTATCGTCCAAATATTTCAAAATCCGGCCTACATTTTCGTCGATACCCGCGATGCATCGCAGATAATCCTTGATGTAACGCTGGTAAACCCAGTGGCGCTTTTCATCGCGTGTCATGTTTTCAGGGATTGTCTCGCCCTTGAGATCGGTACGGGTCATATCCTCCATCGACATCCGCAGGAATTGCGTATATTGTCCTTTACCCTCGTAAGTATCGAGCAGGTTGGCAGGCTCGGGGATCGTTACGTCTTTCAGCAGGTCTTTGAAACGATCGGCAGGCTCCCACGGGCGGTGCGGCGCCTTGAAATGGCACATCAGGAAAAACGGCTGTTCACGGCCGGCCTGTTGCATGAAGTCGATGGCCTCATTGGCAATAACGTCGGTGGAATGCCCGCCGTATTCGGTAGTCCGTGGCCGCCCGCCGGGACCTTTGTCCCAATCGCCTTTCCTGATCAGCAATGGATTATAATACCGTCCCTGGCCGGGCAGCACGTTATAATCGTCGAAACCGGCAGGTTCCGTGCCTAAATGCCATTTGCCGATGATGGCAGTCCGGTATCCCGCCTTTTGTAGCTCTTTGGCTACATTGGGATGGTTACTATCGAGTGCGTCGTTGAGTGTGTAAACCCCGCTCTTCTGACTATATTGCCCGGTAATGATGCATGCCCGGCTCGGCGTACTAATAGAATTGGTAACAAAGCAATTATTCATGCGTACACCTTCGCGGCCGATACGGTCAAGATTGGGTGTAGGCATATACTTTGCAAGGATCCCCTCGTATGCACTGATAGCCTGCGAAGTATGATCATCGGACATAATGAACAAAATGTTGGGTGCCTTACTTTGGCCTTGCATCTGCGCCCAACCGGTTCCAGCCAAACATAATGACAAACCTGTCAGTGTTTTAATTGATAATTTATTCATCATCGAGTATGTTTTGATGCAAAGATAGCTAATCAAAGACAAAATATTTCCTTTCCTTGATTTTATCTCGAAGATTCTCGTTTGCGGTCGATTTTATCCGTTCAACAAGTTTTAAAATGAATATTTCTATCGGCTCCTGCATCTTGCATGTGCAAGCAGTCTTTTTCCTGTGAAATTTGCATTATATTTGCGCCAATAAACACTCAAACAATTCATTCAATAAACATAACATGATGAAATCTTTTTTTGTAGCATTGGCTTTGATTTGCCTTGTAACTTTTGTATCAGCCCAGAGCGCCGCTCCCCGGGCAGAATACCCGCGTCCGCAGTTCGAACGCAACAGTTGGGTCAATCTTAATGGAGAATGGTCATACGCCTTTGATTTTGTAGGATCGGGGTTGGAAAAAGGCTATCCCTCGAAGGAAAAATTCGACGGGAAAATTACCGTTCCATTTGCTCCCGAAAGTAAGCTGTCGGGGGTTGGTTACACCGATTTCATCAACCATATCTGGTATCAACGCAAGATTACCATACCTGCGGGGTGGTCAGGCAAAAATGTATTACTGAACTTCGGTGCGGTTTACTATAACTCGGAAATCTATATCGACGGCAAGTTTGCAGGCCGTCATTTCGGTGGAACCTCATCGTTTTCTATTGACATTACGAAGTTCGTAACCCCAGGTAATACCCACAACCTGGTGGTTTATGCTTCGAGCGATGTCAGAAGCACCAAGCAAACTGCCGGGAAACAATGTCTCCAATATTCTTCATATAGTTGTAACTATACCCGTACCACCGGTATATGGCAAACTGTATGGATGGAAGCAGTGGCGCCCCAAGGATTGAAGTCGGCATACATCGTTACCGATATCGACCAGAAACAAATCGTCATTCATCCGCAATTCTTCAAGGAAAGCGGCCATCAACTAAAAATAAATTTATTAGACAATGGCAAAACCGTTGCTTCGCAAATAGTGAAAGCGACCAATAACAGCATTATAGTACTGCCTGTCAAGAATGTAAAAACGTGGAGTCCCGAAAGCCCTTTCCTGTACGACATTGTCTATCAGGTGACCGATGCTAAAAACAATGTGCTGGACGAAGTCAAATCATACGCCGGTATGCGGAAAGTACATATCGAAGGAAACAAGATATATCTGAACAATCAGCCGTATTACCAGCGTTTGGTACTCGACCAGGGCTTTTATCCTGATGGTATATGGACCGCGCCTTCCGACGAAGCGCTTAAACACGATATTCAATTGTCGATGGAAGCCGGTTTCAATGGCGCCCGCCTGCACCAGAAAGTTTTCGAGGAACGGTTCTATTACTGGGCGGATAAGCTGGGATACATCACCTGGGGCGAGGCATCGAGCTGGGGCATGGATGCCAACGATGTGGAAGTAGCCCGTAACTTTATCCTCGAATGGACAGAAACATTGATTCGCGACCGCAACCATCCTTCATTGCTGATCTGGACGCCAATGAATGAACAGTGGTGGCCTGACAAGAGCCAATATCCCCGCTTGGTGGAAGACCTCTACAACATTACCAAGAACCTCGATCCTACACGCCCTATCAATGATGTCAGCGGTGGTACGCACATCAAAACAGATATATGGACCGTGCATAATTATGAACAAGATCCCGCCAAATTAAAGGATATCGTGTACAAAGACGGTAATTTCTTCAAAACTCCGATGTGGGTACAAGGTATTCCCACAATGAATATTGGCTTCAATGGCCTGAAAAACAATACGCAGTATGAGTTTCCTGTTTACGATGGCTCGATGCCCTACCTGATTGACGAGGTGGGCGGTATCAAATGGGTGAAGAACCAGGAACAGCAGCTACAGAACAGCCAGACTCAATCGTGGGGTTATGGCGAACCTCCGCGTACCATGGAAGAGTTCTATACCCGTTTGGAAGGTCAGATGGACGCTATGCTTTCGCTCAAGGATCACATGTGGGGATATTGTTACACGCAGCTTACCGATGTGGAGCAGGAACAAAACGGTGTTTATTATTACGACCGGTCATCGAAATTCGACATGAAGCGGATTCATGCGATTTTTAGCAAAAATCCGGAGAAATAAAGAGGCGGATTCATCATCAAAAGGAACCCTGGTGAAGTTAATTACTCAAAACTTCACCACCAGTTCCACCGTCACTTTATTGTCGGCTACGTGCAGGTCACGGTTATCGAAATCGGGGAAGACAAAGTCTTTGCGGAGGAAATATTGTTCAAAGTCGATACGAAGTACCGAGTCGTAAGGGATAAATGCCAGGCCAAAGTTGATACCCATAGTAAGCCTGTTAACATCGAAGCCGCCGTTTGTTACGTCGTAGCCCATGGCATCCCAGCGGACGGCGGGTGTCAGGCAATGGAACATCTTGGCGTTGGGCAGACCGAATGTGTATGCGCCCTGAAGGTATGTCCCGAACAAATCCCGGTCGGTAGTATTTGAATAGCGGTTCATTACCTCAGCTTCCACGCGGAGGTGCGGACTGGCGTAGTGGACGTCGGCGCCCCAGAACAACAAATCGGATAGTTCGCTGGTATATTTGTACACCTTGGCTGTGGAACGGAAACCATCCAGGCTTCCTGCAATCAGGCGGAAAGCGTACGACGGTTTGTTTGTCCATTGCGGGTTATTGATCTTGCCACCGTTGAACATCCCTGCCTGCCCTTCCATCGGGAAACCACCGATATGGAATTTATACATGGCCAAGGCGCCGATGTCGCGCGTACCGGGGGTGAAGTATTTCCCCACAAATGCACGGTTGGCAAACATCATCTCGGCCGGGGTGATGACGTAATTGTTCTCGAACGGGACATGCGTCTGCCCGAAGTTGAACGAAAGGTTTTTCACCGGTTTCAGCGTACCATATAGGTCAAGCGGCGAAAATGTACCCTCGTTGCTCAGTTCCACCTGCACGCGGTAGCTGAGGTATTCACCAATGTCACCGCGGACACCAAGCCGCGAATTGCGCACATTGAAACGCATCACACCTTCCTCAGTGCTTATTTCAAGCTTCGTTTTGATGACCCCGTCGAATTTTGACGATTTGATGATCAAGGGCAATGTGGTTACCGCACTGTCCTTTGTTTGCGCAATGGCAATGACATGCAGGCATGCCATCACTAATAAAAATGCGGATTTAACTACAATTTTCATTGGATATATTGATTTGGTGCAAAAACTTAATCGTAAGGATGTTATTTCGCTGCAAATGTAGATGTGGAATGAAATGGGAATGTTAAGGAAATGTTAAGATTATGTTATGATAATGATAAATCAACACGCAGATTATGTTGATGGTAAATTTCACGTCATGTCGTTTCATAAAAAAGAGTGCATTGTCCTTCTTTCCAGATGGTTTTTACTTTTTTCGTGGTGGAGTTTTCGGTTACCGGGAAACCAAAGCCTGCTTTTCCTTTTTGCCATGATTCGGCAATGTGTATAGCGCATTTGTTTGTTTATAATTTTTATCCAAATACACATCAAAACTTATTAATTTTATCCTTTGATCGGTTCGGTATCGCTTCGGTGTCGCTTCGGTACCGGTTCGGTGTAGTCCGGTAATGCGTTTTGTTGATCTTTTTATCTAAAAATAAAAACCTCGCAGGTTTATCAAAAGTCTACGAGGTTTAAGTATCGAGCGCTTACCTAAAGTAGCTGTTCTTCGTAGACGATATTGCCGGGTATGTCCGATACAAATATTTCTATTTTGTCGCCAACAAGATTGTCATACCACATCAAATTCTAATTTATACAAGACCTATTGTTTATCAAAAAAAATAAAAATACGGTTGATTTCCTGAACTTCTATCCGCATTTTGTGTAAAATAACCGACGAAAAGACGCTACGGACGAGAACAAAAACCCGCAAACTACCATATCACATTTTTGACAATGTGCACTTTAGGAAATCATTCTCCCGCAGATGGCTTGATACAAGTCGTTTTGTTTAAGTTGTCCTGTATTTTTATGAAAAGTTTTATTCACATAAAAATACATCATCATGAGCACACCAAAAACCAGGCAGGAATTAGCCAATGAATATGGTATTTGCGTAAGGACCCTGAGACGGTGGATCACCGAAGCAGGTCTTCACATTCCCAGGGGATCGATCACGCCGAACCACCTCAAGCAGATTTACGATAAGATCGGAAAACCTGCCAACAGGGAAAATCATCACGGTTCACAGGAAAGTTGAAACTATTGAAAAAAGCAACCCACCCGAATATATTTTAACCTTTAAACCAAATAATATTTTTTATTATGTCTACATTTTATTCTTATTTTATTAACAGTCATTATTTTACAACCATACATCATCAAAAAATGGAGAATTTCAGTCTGGATCAAATACATTCCGATTGCATTTTCATCATGGAGGTAAAGAACAAGTCGAATGCACTCATAGCAAGCTTACCGGTTGAAAAACAACTTCGTTTCTATTTTAGTCACTATGGCTGGGAAGTACTTGAAATGCTCCCATCCGGCAACGATAAAACCCTGCTTTACATTAAAGTAGAAATAATCCCGGGAAAGGAATGTTACTATATCCCCGAATTGGCATCTTACCGGTTACGGTTAATTGATGTAACCGGAAACATTTTTTGCTTCTCCGTAAACCATAAAGCTGCTTTTTACTCTTTATGTACCCAACAGTAGTTAATTATGACTGCCAGGCACCAGCCTGTATGATTTCCAGAAAAATTCTATCACTGATTTATATCCATTCGTGGATAAACTGTTTTCGTATGTCAAAACACGTGGGAATAAGCAAACAATCATATTTTCCTGCCGTATTATACGACAAATGCTTTTGTTTAAAATGAAGGAAATATTTATAGAAATATCCAAATAGTATGAAGTGTTTTGTTTATTATAATACTTATTCCGACAACATGATGTGGCAGGGGAGTAAAATTGGCCTCATTTGAAGCTGTGTCTACCATTGTAAATAATTATTGAACTCATTTTTTAAATCTTTTGATCCCTTGTTCGATAATCTCAATGAATTAAAATTAGTTGGCTAATATACCCGCTACAGGCAAATTTTTAAAAGCAGCTGTTTTTTTTTAAACATCATTCAGGTGTTAATTTCCGGTCATTAAAAATTATAGTTCATTTTTTAGATGCAAACTTAAACATTTTGTTAATAATACAAATTCTTAAATCCATTTATTGCCCTTTCATACATTTTATAATAAGCTATTAAAATGAATACATTGAACATTGTTTCAAAACAATTATTCCGGCTGTTTTTACTTTCCGGTGTCGCATTTAATGCCTGCAACAGCCGTCCGGACTATACATCAAATATCAGGGAAGCAGAAGCATTGCTCTGGGACAACCCGGACAGTTCGCTGGTGATATTAACGCAATTGGAAAACACAAAACTGGGAGTAAGGGAAAAGTCCGAATACCTGCTTACCCGTATTTTCCATACAGATATCAACAGCAAGGTGGATGTTTCCTGCGAAGGTATCGTGGTTGACCTGGCGGATTACTTTGATAAAACCCACGACAGGGAAAGGCAGGCTATTGCTACCTATCTGGCTGGAAAAGTTTACCTGGCAGCAGGTAAATACCAGCAGGCAAAGATAACTTTTTCGGATGCCTGCAAACTTGCCGGTGAAACCAATCACGAAAAACTCAAAGGGCTGATCATGATGAGTACCGGGTTGCTGAATTTCCAGAAAGGTATCTATCCGGAGGCGCTCACATTGATGAAGGAATCGTTGCTCTACATCAAAAATGATGGCGTACACTTTCCCACGGCATTAACCGGTATCGGTAAAACACTCCTGCAGGAAGACATGAAGGACAGCGCTTACTTCTATTTTGACAAAGCCCTTGCCGCTTCCAGGCTATCCGGTAACCAGGAACGCTTCCCTGCTGTTTTATACGACATCAATAATGCACTTACGAAAGCAGGCGAATACGACCGGGCAAAGTCGTACAACCTGAAAGCGCTGCAGTCCATGGGCGAAGACTACAAAGCGACAGTATACACAAACCTGGCGGAAACTTACTACCGGGCAAGACAAACAGACTCTGCCCATTACTTTGCTGAAAAAGCATACCTAATACTGGACGCTTTTGACATGAATCTTAAATGTCAATTGCTCGGATTATTATCCAGGGTTGAAACAGAAATGGGAAATCACCAAGAGTCCCAGGCCTATCACGAACAAATGCTTGATATGACGAATACGATGCAGGAAAAGATATCCAATGTTTCCATCCCGGAAAAGTATAGGATATCCAGGCACGAAATCCTGCTCAACAAGATGAAGATTAGGGGTACGTTGACCGGCATTGGCTTCATCTCAGTCCTGGTGATCACTGCTATAACAGTATATTGGGTCTTTAGAAAGGATAAGAGAAAAACGGAAGAAGCCCGGCATGAAGTGGAAAAACGGGACAAAATGATAGCTTACCAGGCCATGAAGGAAGAGGAATACCTGGAAACGGTAAAGGAGTACTGTAATGTCCTAAAGAAAATAATTACTTTTGAAATAAAAATTGATAGTATTGTTAAAAAGAACAAAAAACTAATGAATCAAATTGTCGAGATTGCATTTAAAGATAAGGAATCGCAAGTGGAGGGGCTGTATGTAAAATATAATGTCCTGCACCAAGGATATTTGGAAAAGGTCAGGCAGCATTTCAAGAAATTCCCGCAATTGGACGACACTGATTTCTATGTATGGTTCCTGTCATACATCAAATTTAAGCAAGCGGAAATGGAATCGGGGCTTGGATGTTCGATCAGGAAGATACAAGACAGGAACACCCACATGCGTTCCGTTTTCGGACTTGAAAGGAATGCGGATATCCTGGGTTTCATCAATAATGAAGTAAAAAGAGAAAGCGTGAATGTATAAACCTATAAATTGAACATCACCAACTGTTCTTCATTGACATCTGTTCCAATGGCCAGACGGTTCTTTTCATCGATGAACAGGCCGGTAATGTAGCGATCTAACTGATAACGCTTTACCGGATTGCCTTGCAGGTCGAAAACGTGGACAAACATACCTCCCTCTACAGAAATTTCGTTGGTTGCAATCTTTTCAAATTCATGGCCCCAGTATAATGCATAAATATACCGGTCGCCAACGAATACATCGCTATAGCAATTAAGGCCGGTTGGGATGGCATTATTCCCTTTATACCTGCATTTGGGCAGCCCGCCGGGACCAATTTTTACCGTTACCGCACCGTTGTTCAGGTCGTAGATTTCGATGACTTCGCCTAATTGAGCAACAAGCGCTAATATCCCATTGTGTTGGTTGTACCCGATAAATGAACGCCAGGCATGGCCTAAAGCAGCCTCGGGAACACGGCTCATTTCTTTCTTATTGTAAATACTTCCCGATTGGTTTGAAATAGCACCATTGCGATCGGCAAAGAAAAACCGGCACTTGCCGTAATAGTCGGGTATAATGTAGGTAGAATCGTCATAAAGCACAAAGTCGGGATAAAATAAGATATCATCGGAAAGTTCGGTGATGGTAAGCAGTTGATTGTTCCCGGAGTCTACGTTGTATATTTTCCTGGAGTAATCGCCAAGGACGAATATTTCTCCCTGATCATTGACGGCAATGTTACCAATGCTCAGCAACTGGCCGGGCCCCTTGCCCCTTGGGGCAAATGATTTCCGGTACCGGCAGGAAGGATACGAAAATTCATGGCAAAAAAAATCCTTACCATGCAAATCCATCACATACAAGGTCGAGTCGTGCAACCTGACCCTGTATGGATACATCATGTAAACACTGTCGAAATCCTGTTGCCGGGTTTCGACCATGACGGTTTCCTGGAAACCGTCGTAATTTTTCAGGTTGGTTCCGGAGCAGGAAAATACAAGAATCAGTAGAGCGCATAAGCCAATAAAGCTACAGCATTTCATTTAATTCTTATCTGTCTGCATTATATTTATACTTACCTCCTCCGCAATCATAATTACCTTCACCAAGGCAGTCGTTGTGTCCACCATTCTCACTCTGTGCAAGCGCTTCTACATTATTCAATCCGATATCGCTCTTTAATCCGGAGTTGTAGGTAATATTAACATTTACAGCAGCAACAACGACCAGCAATCCCAAAGAGATGGAGGCCAAACAAAATTTTACTTTTTTATGCATACCTATGTGTATTTAATGGATGCACAAATTTACAATAAATATATCTATTTTGAAACAAAAAAATTGTTCTTTTCGGCACTGTACAAGCAGATAAAAATCCGTTTTTCATTAAAATCCGCACCAGATAAGGTTTTGCATTTCATTTTGACAAACAGCCGTTATATTTTGACAAACGATTCACAAACTTAAAATATATCCTGTTATATTCGCCGTTTGAAAACCATTGACACAACACCATCAAATGACATTTAAGGTCTATTTGAAATTAATAGGATCGGTTGCGCTCCTTGCCATCATCTTATCTTTGCTAGTATGGATATCCGGAATATATAATGCCACAAGGTCGGATTATATTTATAGAACAAACCAAAGCTTACATGACGCATCGGAAACTGAATTTAGGCTTCGGAAACTTTTACTTAAAAATCTGTATAAACAATTCTTTACTCCTTATCCAAAGGGCGATACTTCAAAATATGTTACCAAAAGGGTTAGGTCTGAAGACACAACGATGTATTTTAGAATTAGAAAGGATGATTTTGCCGCATATGATAAAATAATACAATATTTATTTAAGGACAAGGATGTCTCTCCTTTAAATACCCACCGGCTGGATAGCATTTTTAAGCTTAACATGGCCGAAAACAAGTTGAAATTCCGAAGAACCAATGTACAGTATCTAGACCTGGAAAATGACAGCATTTTAGAAAGCAGCGCCCCCGGAATAAACCTTGCCCGGTTCAATATCGTATCGGATATCGACACACTGGATATCAAGAATACAATCGGGATAAGAGCTTATGTAAAAGTCCCTGTTTTTATGATCATCGAACCGGTGATCACATATATCATTGTTTCCATCATTTTAATCATCATAGCTTTGGCGTGTTTGTATATCCTGGTCAGGGATTTGGTAAGGCTATATAAATTAGGATTCAAGACATTGCGGAAGTTTTCGAAGGATACGGAAAAGAGACTAAAAGAAATTACGGGAGAATCGCTTGAAGTGATCCTTAAAAGACAACAGGAATACGAGGATGATGAGGATACCATCAGAATGAACAGGATTTATGATCAAATTAACGATGAGTCGGGTAATTCCGGGAGGTTCTGGGTCTATATGGACAATGAGGAGGGTAAGGTCCGATTGGATAAATACGCTGTGGATATAAAACCGACCCTGCTCGAATTGAAAGAAGATTTTGAAAGCATTGAATATAAAAAAGTAACTGTTACGGTAAAATGCCCGGATGATTTGATATTAATAACCGATGAGATCTTCTTACATCGGATCATCAAGGAATTGATGAAAAATTCGGCCAGGTATTCGGATGATGAGGTGCATATCGACCTTGCGGCAGAAGAACTTAAGGACCAGAAGCTGATCGTCATCACTGTAAGGGATAATGGCTGGGGAATTCCCAAAGAAGATTTAAAATCTGTGTTTATGTTCGGTTACCAGGTAGTAGACCATGTGATACGATTGGGCAACGACGACGGCATGGGGCTGGGGCTTCCTTTTGTTGATTCTTTCACGGGTAGCCTCGGGGGAGCTGTCAATGTGACCAGTTTCCTGAATCAATTTACACAGTTTCAACTTATTTTCCCTGTCACCCCGGATGATGAAATCGTTATGTATGCCTACAGGGAAAGCCTCAAACGCATGAAGGCAGAATGGAGTTCGCTTATCAACAGGAAAAAGGGAAAATGATCTAATTTTTAAAATCGGTGGTTATTTTTTTTGATTTGATAGCCCTTTTTATAAATATTTGACATCACAGCGTGTGAAAATAGTATTTTGTTTTTAAAATAACTTTCACACCTTGTGAAACAGTATTTTTATTTTTTGAAGTGTTTTCACAACGTGTGAAAGTGCCTTTTTTCCTGACTTTGACGGTTTAAGCGCATTCGTTCTCCATCCCATCCTTGATATATAGCGAGTTACGGTGGTGTAAAACAAAAGTTGTTTTGTAGTGCCCCGATGATAAATCTCCTGAAATTCTTGCAGTTGGATATAAA
>JAVBSH010000086.1:0-20085 GCA_031547085.1 Bacteroidales bacterium | reverse complement strand
TCCTCCTCGCAATGACGGCGTCATTGCGAGGAGGAACGACACTAGGTATGGCCTTTCGTTATTTGATCTGATACCGGTATACTGCAAAACTATTTTCTGCAGGTAGCCCGACAGTTATTATTCCTGACGCCGTGACACGTTGTTTGATTTTCTTGCCAGCCCCTATCAATGGCGTACATTCAATGGTCAATCCCGGGTCGACATAAACATCGAGTTCACAGGTGGAGTTAGGGTTCTTTTCCCTGAAAACGATCAGGAAACCGCCTTTTTCCCCAACTGATTGAAATCCTGTCCACGATGTACCTGAAGGTTCATCGCCAATAGGCAGAATAACACCCTGGTGGAATTCGTGTTGTATGGTTTTGTATTTATCGATCAGACCTTTGGTGGCAAATGCTTCTTCGGGCAATCCTGTTCCTTCCATCCATGCCAGTGGTTGGGCGGCCATGGTGATAGCAAAAAGATAGTCGAACGAATAAACGGAAGGTGCAAACGGTTCGCCCTGATAAATCTGCTGGTTACGCCATTTGTTGAGGAATTCGATTTGCAATTTTTCGGCGGGCACATATTTGGTGAGCATCCACAGGTTGCGTAACGTCCAGAAAGGATAATAATTATGCCAGTCGGTATAACGATTTTCGAGAAATACGTTGCCATACTCGTTAAAGAAGAAGTAACCACCCCTGCGGCCTGCCGTGGCATCGAGGTTGAACACGGCCTGGTTGTCGGTTTCGGCAAGCACCTTATCGAATATTTGCCTGACACGCGTTTCCGAAAGCTTATTGGGAATGGACAAACCGTCGATCTTAAATGTCCTGATACCGTATGTCTTGTAAAGCCAGGCCATGGCATCGGCATCTTTCTGCCAGTCTTCATAATCGTTCTGGAAACTCGGATTGAACCACAGGCACACTTCTATACCCAATTCCTTCCCTTTTTGAACCACTGGAGTTAGCCCGTTGGGATATTTGGCAGGATCGGGTTTCCAGTAATCGGGATTACTCCAGATGTTTTTAAACGACCCGCCGAACGCCGAATTAGCACTCTTACCGGCTTGCCAGCCATCGTCGATCTGGAAATGAGTAATTCCCAATCGCGCGGCAGACTCTAGTTCTTTCAGACAAAACGCTTCATTCACTTTCTTATCCTGACCACGGTCGCCCCAGGTATTCATCATAAGCATCTCGTCACGTCCGGGAACAAGCGAACGGATATTTTTCTGGTATGCACGCAGCGCCGACAACCGGTTCAGCTCATTTCCGGCGTACACCCCAGTTACAATACCATATGCGCGTGTCCATTCACCAGGTTTCAAATCGGAAGTTTCCACACCTGTACCGATTGTTTTCACCTGTCCGCCACCCACTATAAAGTCCGACCCGGGATAAGCCAGCTGCACGCCGGAACATGGAGCTTCTTTCAGGAAAAACAGTCCCTTCCCGATTTCCATGTTTTCGAAAAACAACAGGTTTCCCCGGTAGGTATTTTCGTGGTACGACAATGCTTCATATGGTCGAACCAGCGTATTATTGCGGTCGGTGACATCGAAAAACTCAACAGCCGAAATATGCCAATGCCGTCCCGGCAAGGATATTTGATCAAGAACGGGTATTTCGTTCTTATGCGACAAAGTGTTCAGCGATTCCACATTTTTCAGGTCGGCAGCGTTGGTTCGTTCAGTCCGCCAGACAACTGCTGCCTCCCCTTTCAGATAGGTATCGCAGGCTATGGCCGGACAACCGGGATAAATGCGGTAAACCCGTTTGATGTCGAGCTTATCCACAATATAGGTAATCGTTACTTCCGTGTGGCCAGGTACGATGGCCGTGGCTTCTATTGTTTTTGTTGTCCACTGGGGGTTCATGGATTCCTGGCTTTGCTTGGGTAACCAGAAATCGGGTGAAGGTTTTGCGCACTTCCACACCTGCCGATTTTGTTTGTCGGTGATGCTGTGGGTCATCAGGTTACCCTTATTCCAAATAAATTTACGCTCGATCAGACTGTTACCGATATATAAGGTGTCGGATTCAAGCTTTACATAACAGTCTTCTGCATATAGATGACAGATTTTAAAAGCTAAAAATACAACTAAAAATAAGTATCTCATTTTTATGGATTTGTATAAGTGTTCAGATAATGATATTTGTACAGGAAATGATCGGTGATGTCTCTTATTTTATAAAAATCATCCGTAAGCTCTTTGGCATAATAAAAGATCGGATGGCCGGCCCCTTCAAAAAGATGAAGTTCGCAATCGACACCTTTATCATAGAGTTTCCGCTCAAATTCATGTGCTGTTTCAATCGGTACCAGATGGTCTTTCGTTCCCAATATAAAAAGCACAGGCGGCGTATCGGCTGTGATGTTGTGAAGAGGCGATATCGTTTGATACCGGCTTTTCATTTTCGGCGATCCATACCCTTTTCCGCTATTATCCACCACCGCATAGTAAAGTATCAAAAGATCAGGACGATAACCGACATCCGCATGATCAGCAGCGCCATCCTTAATGGTACCGGTAGCAGCAGCCAGATGACCACCGGCGGAAGCGCCCGCAGCAGCAATCATACCCGGATCAATATGATATGTGGCTGCATTTTCCCGAAGCCAACGGATGGCGTCTTTGGCATCATCAAAACTATCGAAGGGCGTGGATTGATGCAACCAGGAAATTCTGTATTCGACAGCAACAGCTACCATTCCCTTTGATGCGTAGTAGGCACATTCACGGTAAAATTGCAACGGAGTGCCCAATGTCCAACCACCTCCAAAAAAGTAAACAATTGCCGGGCATCGGTCTTTTTTCTTCATACCTGTGGGTTCGAAGATATGGAGTTTCAATTCGTCGGCACCCAGTTTTTTATATGTGACTATCTGCGGACGGAAAACCTGACCGGACGGCGCCAATGTTTTTTGTAATGCCTGAAACCAAACTCCTGCCATTTTATCGGCTCCTGCCGGGTTGGGATGTACCATATCGGCAATGGTGTATTGTTTCCAATCAAAATCCTCAGACTGATCAACCAAGATGACGTTTTTGTTATTGATTCGTTTAACTAATGTAGTAATTTCCCGGTTCAGTTCGGGGATGTAGGAATATTTGGGGAGTTTGCCGCTCGGTATCACCTGTGCGATCAATATCTTCGCATCCGGATTCGTTTTATGAATTTTACGAATGATGGATTCGTAAGCAGCAATCATTCCCGGAACAGGTTTTTCGGTATCGAAGTGGTTATGTCCGGCATGCAACAATACAATATCTGCCGGATATTTACTATAAATACTGTCGATGCCTGCATCCAGGTATTCCACGTTTTTTCCGCTGAAACCAGCATGGTTCAGTGTTCCTATCCGGCATTTGCTTGCCCGCGGGCCAATAAAATCAAAACGATATCCTGCCGTGAAAAGTTTCTCCCAAAGCGGGAATAGATATGATTGAAAATTTTCACCGCCTTCGGTGATGGAATCTCCCAGTCCCAGGATGGTAAACCGCTGTTGTTCCTTTTCCTGTCCGTTCAACACGAACGGAAATAAGAAGAAAAAAACGATCAGGATACGAAAAAGACTTACAATCATTAAATTATTATACTGATATACAAACACATGAATTTAATTTTCAGGACGAACTGTCCGGCGGAGTCTCCAGACTCCGCCGTGCTAAAAGGAAAGCTCCTGCTTTCCACCATGCAAGGCAGGAGCCTTGCTTTTAGCTGCGACGTAGCGTCCCGCTACGTCGAACGACTAAAGACATTGAATCATAAACAATAAGTAAAGCTTCATAATGAATCATCCAAGTTGAAGATTTATACAAAAAATGTCAATTCATTACCTCGTGTACGAACACATCATAAAAATGAAAGTATCATGATCAAATTGAATTCAAATCATCACTGCTTTATTTTCTTTTCTTTCAATGTTCCTCCCAGATTATAATCCGGGTATCCGGCTGCACTGTCTTTCCCGACGCCTTTTTTCATCAGGGTTTTCAATTCTTCCAGATGTTTTGCGTATACGTCGCGCGGTTTTGCTTTATGTTGCTTGCATACAGCTGCGGCCATACCGACCACTTCGCCCATCATTCCGGTAGTACGCATCACACGGACAGTGCCTAATGCTACATGCGTAACGCTGATGTTGCGGCCGGCCATGAATAGGTTATCCACATTACGCGAATAAAAGCAACGGTAAGGTATCGGGTAAGGGTAAATATTCTGGTGTTTCGCAATGGATTTGAATTCGCTTCCAGGGAATTGTTCGGTATTTTTCGGGTCGGGGTAATGCAGGTCGATACTCCACGATGTAGAAGCCGTACCGTCGGGGTACGCCACATAATCGGCAATATCCTGTTCCTTGAGGACAAGGTCGCCCAGCAAACGGCGCGATTCGCGTTTACCAGCTACATAAGCCACCCAACCGAGTGCACGGTTGGCATATTTTTCTTTTTCGCTGTATTCGTTTTTCAGGAACGACCAATTGGAATATACTACCATAAGACCATAATCGCGGATGCGTTCAAACTCGCTGATCTGATCGAAGTTCATCCCTGTTTCCCAAGTCCATTCACCCATGGTTACTTTCTGGGTGTTTTCTTCGTTGAATTCCACTCCGTATTTGAATACGGGAAAAACAATCGTATCGTTCTTCGTTTCGGAATACCATTGTACGGAACTTCCCATGGTCATTTTATCTCCCTGTTCCGGGGCGGTGGGTTCGTCGAATTCGGCTTTTGATTCGCGCCCTATAGCAAAGTCGGCTCCAGCTAATACCCCGATGGTTCCATCGCCGGTACAATCGGCAAAAACAGGTGCAGTAAATATTAGCTCCTCTCCTGTTTTGATCTGTTTGGCAGTTATCGATTTTATTTTGCTACCCTTCATTTCAACGGCAAAAGCACGGTAATTCAGGAATTGGGTGATGTTGGGCTCACCATTCACCAATGTTTCTTTCTTTTCGTCTTCGTACCGACCTGCGGGTTGTGCATTACCGCCTTTCATCGGACTTAATTCCTTGACCACTCCACCCAGTTCCGGATAGGGTTCCAATGCCATGCGTCCGCCAAGATGGACACGCACTTCGGAACTGTTGTTGCCGCCCCAAACCGGACGGTCATGCACCAAAGCGACTTTCAAACCAAGACGGGCAGCCGATACTGCTGCGCATACACCGGCTACACCGCCGCCTACTACTACCAAATCGAATTTTCCTCCGTTTCTGGGCCTGATCCCGGTTTGTTTGTTGCGAAATGCCGTTAAAACAGCTATTTCGGATGACGGGATAAAAGTCGAGTCCTGTGTGAAATACAAGGCATCACAACGGCCATTAAAACCGGTAAGGTCGTGCAGTGAAATTTGTACTTTTTTGTTTTTGACGTCCACTTTTCCACCATCCTGCCAAAGCCAGGCATTTCCTTCATCCCCGAATGTTTTACCAACGGTTTTACCATCGATGGCTACCTGGAACTTTCCGGGACCTTTGCCGTTCTGCCAAGGCGACGTCCAGTTGTAGGTACGGATAAACATCCGGTAGACGCCTGCTTGGGGAAATGTTACTTCCGTGACAGCATCGGCTACCGGTTGTCCCATGCCGTGCGCCATCAGGTACGATGAGCCCATCAAATCCATGAACTGTTGATCGACTACCCAACCGCCTTTGTCGGTAAAGTTTTCGGTTTCGATAAAAAGACTGGCGGGTTTCTGTTCACACGCAAAACAAATACATACAAGTAATGAAATAATAATGTGTTTGATTTTCATTTTGATTTGATTGGTTTTGTTATTTTTATCCAAAGAAAATAAATATTTGTCTGATTTCAATAAAACAAGATGCATACGCCTATGCAATGCCACATACCGGTAATCCCAAGCCAGCAACGGCTATACCGGAAGTTTTCAGGAAGTTACGGCGGTCGATACCGGATTTATATAGAGTGTTCATAAAGTTTCTATTTTGAAGGGATATCGTTTGTCATCAAATCTTTCAAATCATCTAAATAATCCAGATATACCTGCCTGGGCATAATGTTGTACCTTTTGCAAATATATGCTGCCAAACCAACCACTTCGCCCATCATGCCTGTACATTGCTGGACCCTAACGGCACCTAATGCCACGTGGGTCACACTAATATTCCGACCGGCCATAAAAAGATTGGAAATATTTCTTGAATATAAACATCTGTATGGAAAAGTATACACATTGTTTTGTTTTGAAGGATGCACGGCGTATCCAACAAATTCGAGATGAGGAAAATGTTGGGAATTAAGCTTGTCGGGAAAATGTAGATCGATCCCCCAAGTGGTTGTTACTGCGGCGTCCGGGTATTCTGTTTTATGGTCGATATCTTGCTGTTGTAAAACAATGTCTCCCAAGAGCCTGTACGATTCCCGCTTCCCGGCGACATGCGACACATAAGCAATATCAATATTCTTGTATTTTTCGGCCTTATTGGTTTTCAAATATGCCCAATTTCCATAGATTGCCCGAAAATTATGATCCCTAATTTCTTCGGCTTGGTCAACAATATGAAAATTACCAAACCCTGTTTCCCAGTTCCAGACAGAACGGGTTAATTCAAAGTGATAATCCCCCGAAAATTGTAACATCCATTCTTGAACGGGAAATACCGAATTTATTGCGGTTGGTTCGCTATACCATTGCAAAGAGGTTCCCATAGTGAGGTTATCCGCGTTTTCCGGAGCGGATGATTCGTTTGTTTCTTTACGGCTTTCTCTCCCGTAACGGTAATCGGCACCCGCAGCGCGTCCAAGTGTTGCATCTCCTGTACAATCGGAAAAAAGAGTTCCTTCAAAACGATGATACTCCAATGTTGTTACATGAAGTCCCAGTATGGCAATGATTTTACTATCTTTAACTTCTGCTTCGTGAACATGTATATTTTCGAACAAAGTGATATTTTTCTCATTCAGCACCACTTGTTTTTTCCAGGAATCTCCATATAATATCGCATTCTTATTCCCGATCCCGGCAAATGAGTTGTTTATCTCCCTGACAATCCGGCCTATTTTCGGATATTTGTTCCGGAAAACATCTCCATCCGTTGATATCCTTATTTCGGAACTGCTGTTTCCACCCAATACGGGTCGATTATTGATCAATGCTACTTTCATGCCTAACCGAGCAGCTTGCACCGCAGCACAAATCCCTGCTACACCACCTCCCACTACCACTAAATCAAAGTTTCCTTCGTTTGTCGGATCAGGAGTTGACAACAATTTCTGCCGGAATTTACCAATACCCACTACATCGTTAGGCAATTTTTCATTTTTCGATTTTGAAAAATAAATAGCATCACAACGTCCTTCAAATCCGGATAGGTCATGTATTTTAATTTCTGTATTTTTTTTGGAAATATCCACCGTTCCACCGTAATACCATTGCCACCCTGTCATTCCAGAAGAGCCAAAAGTCTCGGTGAGAGCTTTACCATCAATAATTACTTTGAATGCACCGGGACCTTCCGGGTAAGGAGCCCAATCTTTAGTCCTTACCCAAACATGGTACAACCCTGTTTCCGGAAATTCGGCCATGGTATAGGCATCTTCCACCGGTTTTCCCAATCCATGCGCCAATAAATACGGGGATCCCATCTGGTCTATGAATTGGGCATCCACGATCCAGCCGCCTTTTTTGCTGAACAATTCTGTTTCAAGCAATACCGATGCAACAGATGAACCCGTTTGCGAATAGCATAGATGAGATAAGAAGGAACAGCATAATATGATTACACGATGTTTCACTTATGTTATATAAAAGTTTATTTATATTCCAACCAGGTTGTAACTGTTGCATCTTTGTCAACAGAAAACCTGATCCATCTGGCCAAAAACGTTTCGGGAAATTGGAACTTTAGTGTTTCACCTTTTTTCACGTTAAACTCTTTATACTTCACCCAATCGCCATCGCCTGTAGGGTCTGCTTCAATGGTGAAGACTACATTTTTATCAGACCGGTGAGACAATTGTACTTGCCGTTGATCGTAAAATCCAATCAGATAAGGATCGGAGGCTATATTTGCTTTAGCTTCACTGTCAACCCACGGGCCACCTTTCCCGACAGGTTTGCCCAATTTCCAAAGATCGTCGATAACACCTGCCCAAACTATTGCTTTCTGGTCGTTAGACATAAATACATGTGAATTTTTCGCCGCTTTTTGGGCATTGATTCCCGAAATGATGAAAAGTCCGCGATAGGATGCATAGTCATTTATTTTCAGGTTGTGGGAAGCTATAGGACGTATTTTGGCATAGCCGTCTGCATTTTCGGCTGGAAGTTCATAAAATGTACCATGACAGTTGAATAAATCGCGTTCGGTGGCAACTTCCCTGCAAATACGCAAATCACCTTTTTGCGTAAGGCCAGTATATTGATCATCGCCAAGCGGCAACCGCCATCTTCTCCCGAGGTCATCAATAATTAGAACCGATCCTTTTTCGATTTCAACAGCTTTCTGGGGTATGGCAAATTTTTCGCGAATGAAGGATGTGCTTTTTTCATCGCCTTTAGAAAGAATATTCATCCGGTCATCTATCTCATAATATCCTGTTTCCCCTTTTCCGGCATTAGCCAGAATTCCCATAGCCCTTCTATTATTTCCCAGACCATAAAGCAATCCCCCGACAGATTCCCCGGTGTTATCAATAGTAGCAATACCATTGAATATCGGATCAATTTGTTTTTTCCGTCTATCCTTGTCGGCAAATACAAAAGATGCACTGGCTTTTGTATTTTTATCGGCGGTTAATCTCACCCATTCTCCTTTTTCTTTTGCATTGAATCCAATCAAAGCAGTCTCTCCTGCTGCTACCGTAACTTTTTTTAATACTTTCCACTGGTTGGAGCCTTTTTCATCTACTTCAAACATGAAATCCACGGTTTGGGTTCCTGTATTTTTTATCCAAGCGCTACGTATCTCCCAACCTGCAAAAAGGAATGGTTCTGACACAACATTGGCTTCTATGGATTCATTAAGCCATACATATCCACTTGCATTTTTAGGGCCAAGTTGGTCGGGTTGTTCAACGGACGTGAACCACAAATTGGAGTTTGATTGGCCGGGCCCTTCAATTCCTCCTTTGGCTTTACGTTTATTTAGAAATTCTTTTTGTGCCGAATCGTCACATCCAAAAACAAGTTGGTTTTGCCAACGGGTGAAGTCGCCGATTACTTTAAGATAAGCCGAACGAGGACGTACACCAGCTGTATGATCCATGGAAAATGTTCCGGGAAAATGCCAGAACATACCGTGCATGGTCATTAAATAATCAGGATTTCCGGGTGTGCCAATGTCGCGGATACGAGGCCATTCGGTGTTCCATCCATGCGCTCCGTCATACGAATAACTGGCTTTGGGCAAACGGTAGTATGTCCAACCTTTTTTTGCATCACGGACACCTATAAACACGGATTTATGATCCCATCCTGTAACCCAAAGCGGGTCTGTTGCCGGATTAGGGTTTCCATATATTCCGCCCGGACCGGTTACTTCAACAAACTGGTTGCGCCGCACGAGTTTCCAATCCTTTCCATCCCATTCACACAGAGATCCCGACTCTACATCGAATCGTTTTAATGCTTCCTGGGTATCTTCGCCATTGTTGCTATAAACCATTACTCCCTGTCCCGAATAAAGTCCCTTTCCATGTACCCCGGGAAGCAACGGACTGAATTGGGCCATTTTTCCTTCTTTCCGCACAACATTACCATCCACATAAAGCATCTTTGTGTTCAACGTATTTACATCTACTTCGTAAAACCCTTCTTCCATGGTCCCGATATAGATTTTTGATTCGGGCTCAGTCAGATGACGGGCTGCTCCGGTATATCTCCCTGGTGCATCCTTTAAGGAAATAACCCGGATATTGCCTTTTTCGTCAATGGCATACGACCCGATAAAAAGCTGACCGCTCTCTTTGTGAATTAACCTGCTTGCCGGTGTTCCTCCCACACTCTCGGGTCGGATTGTCATTTCCAGTTGTGGCGTTATTTCATACAATTTATCAGATGAGCCAAATGGAGCATGAGGTGCATAGGTGATTACCCACAACTTTCCAGCCCAGGGAACAACTGCTCCCGTTCCGCATTCGCCCTCATTGTTGTAATAGGCTAAATGCGGATATATGCCGCTGATATTGAGGGGTGACGTTTTTTCTTGACTTTGGACACTCGCATGTCCTCCCAGAATCACGCATAAAAAAATAATGATGTGATTAATTTTTTTCATCGGGATTGCAATTAAAAATATAGGGCAAATATATCCAAACTTTTCCAGGCTATAGCGGGATTATCAGACATATTTGCCCTAATATGGCACGAATACCTATTCTACTTTCTTTTTGATATAAACAGCTATTTCATATAACCGGACACGATTAGTGGTATATGCCGGAATGTAATACCTTACTTTACTGGTCTTCGTTTCAGGGAAGTCCGCAAAATAAATGTACTTTGCATTATCCGTCACACTGGCTACATCTACCCATTTGTCGGAGATATACGCCTGAAGTTTGAATGATTTTTGGGCCGGATCGCCACTCCATGTCTGAAAAGCGCTTATTGCATATTCTGCTCCCAAATTTATTTCAAGCCAATGTTCCTTATTACTATCATCGCTCACCCATCTCGAAGGGGTACTGGAAATATCTCCATCCACTGCCATGCTTCCCGGATAATTGGCGGTTATGTCGCTGGTTGTAGCTGCCTTTCCAAGCGCGACATTCATTCTTTCATATACATTAATCACGCTGTACTCCGTGTAAAACGTATCAATGGCGGTTGATTCGGGTAAATATTTTGTCCGGCAGGTCAAGGGTTGGAGAACATCCACATTGCTTAAAACCACTGAGTCTTTCAATGTTTTCTTAATTTTATCGGTTGAATAACTCAAATGTTTTATCACTCCGCTTTTATCCGTATACGCCAATTCTATACCCACTTCCTTAGTCGAGGCAACTCCACCAAAGGTCAATACGAGTTTATCATTGCTACCATAAATGGCGTTCTTGATAAACTTCTGTGTCAACGATTTGGCGAACGTTTCACCATATACATTTACTGTACGCTCATCAACAATTGAAGTGTTTCCCAAAACATCGTGCGTCACCAATTGTAAGGTATAATTCCCTTCTGTAACTGTTTTTCCATTTTTCCCGACATACACATCAACCGCATTTTGCAAGTCCGATTCAGCAAGAGGAATAATAAGCGAATCTGTTTTCTGCGACCAGTAGATGTGTAAGGCCGAAGCACGAGGATCGGACATCCAAAAACGCATCAAAAAACGTTCATTCCCGGCAAAAGTTTTTACCGAATCTGATTTTGCTAGATAAATGATTTCCCCTTGCGACAGATATAAATCCACATTTTCATTCATTTCCTTACAGGAAACGAAACATATTGAAATGAAACTAATTAAAATGAATACTTTTTTCATACGATTTGCTATTTTACTGCTTGTCCCCAGAATCTTAATTCTCCAACACATAAAGCCTTGGTTTTCGTCCATGTTTCCAAACACCTGAACCTGATATACCGGACATCAATTACATCATCCGGGAATTCATATTCTTCCCCAGCTTCAGCGTAAGCCTGATCTTCCGCGGTTACTGTTGCAGATGCTGTTCCTGACGGTTTATAACTCTCACATTCTATCAACCTTGTCCATCCGGTCCAATTATCCGAACTTTTTGCAGCGTCCCAATCATTGGTTCCCCAAAACTCAAAATAACGGGGATTATGTAGGACGTAAGCGTACCTGGTTCTACCCCATACCTTTGTCCTGGATAATTTGTATGTTGCACCTAAATCGATTGTAAAATAAGGAAATTCAGGTCCGGCAGCCAAATAATACATACTGTTTTCGCTGGTTTCTATGCCGTCCCACAACGATTTCCAACTTATCGAATAAGGAGATACAATATATCCGGTACCCAATGGCAATTCCTTAAAATTGGCGGATGGCAATACCATTTCAAACAATGGTTTAAGTGTAGTGATAAGCGTATCAGTGCAGTTTTCGTATATATCCCTGATCACTATTTTAAACAATTGCGGAATACTGTCCAACCCACGAACAGATCTCCTGGCGTTCAATTCCGTGGAATAGAGTGTTTCCAGTTCCATTGTTTCAATAGCATCGGTCCTGTATACTTTCACAATCAATTGTTCCTTAGTTGGATTATCCCAGGTCAATTTTATCCCACCCCATGTCGGAATGGTCTGAAGGGTTTTATATACCTCGTAAATAGGTGAATCCTGTGGCTCGATGGTGACAAGCAACGGTTGGGATTCGTTTTGACTTCTGTCTACAGCGATCAACTTGATCTCCTGCTGTGCAGATCTTCCAAACCCTGAAATTTCAAGATAATTTTTAAACGATGAGGCTTTTATTTCTCTTTCCTGATTTTTCGGATCGCGGTAAACAGCTTTTACGTACAATAAATCTGTCTCGTTCGGCAATTTATAGGTGATTTTTACCTTGCCTGATAAATTCTCCACTACCGCATCGGATACCGGTTTGGGGGGTACGCTGTCGACAGGAAACTGTCCTATCTCATAATCCTTACATCCCCCAAGAAGAATGATCGTCAAAAACATTAAATAATGAATATTTTTCATTGTCCTTTATGTTTAAATTGTCAAAATAATTTTACCAATAAGGATTCTGTACCAGGTTGGTATTAACCCTTAAATCATAATCCCTGATCGGCCACAAATATTCTCTTGTCGAAAAGTTAATGTTGTCAAGGGTTATTATTTGATAATATTCAGCGTCGTTATTTGCTTCGATATTCCAAGCCAATATAGGACCGGGTATTACTTCCTGCGCTTTTTTCCATCTACGTAAATCCCAAAAACGTTTACTTTCGAAACTAAGCTCGATAGAACGTTCACGTTGGATAATTTCCCTCATTCCTTCTTTTGTTGTTGGTTTGTTGGGTATCTTGGAATTATTTTGCCAGCTTTCTACCACACCTGCCAATCCGGCACGTTTCCTGACAACGTCAATCTGGCCATAAACAGTTTGGTTAGGAGCGTCGAGCGATTCATTGAGCGCTTCCGCATAAAGCAGATACAGATCGGCAAGGCGGATGATCGGGAAACCATATCGGTAATAAACTGCATCGCCACTGGTATTGACGGTGGTTTTGATATGGCTCATCTTTTTCGCCCAATATCCGGTAATGGAATATCGATAGCTACCTGATTTGCCGGAAGGTTCGCCTTGTTTCATCCTAAGCGTCCATGATGTTTCCGTTGACGCTCCTTTCCCGATATCCTTGTAACGGCCATTGCCAAACCATATACCCCCGTCGAAGCCTAAGTTTGCATAAAACCTGGGTTCCCGGTTCATATTGAGTTTCGCTGTCCTGAACCCGTCTTGTATGTAATAATGATGAGATGCGGGGGCTATTTCCATATCAAATCGTCCGTCATAATCATAATGCAAATCTTCTTCAATAGGAACGCCATTATTTGAATAATACGTTTCAGCCATACGCATGGTTGGAACAATCATCCCTTTCCAGGGCGCCTTATTGATCATTTCCACGGTAAACAAGGGTAACGCTGCACGTTGCCGGTTTTCTGTTGTTTTGGTCGTTCCCCAGATCAATTCGCTATTCCACCGGTCGGAAGCAACGCACCGTAACGTCAACAAAAGTTGTGTTGTATCAGACAGGGTATAGGTGGGATCATTAAACTGGTATAATCTATGCCCGGCAAATAAACAAGTATCAATTGCTTTTTTGCATGCATCAACAGCTCTATCCCACTTGGTTTTATCGTAAGCTTGAGGAAACAGTTTAACGCCCCTATTGTCTGCGACAGTAATATATTCCGGATTCCCGTTGAAAAGGGGACTTGCAGCCGTGACCAACACTTCCGCTTTAATTGCAAGGGCAACAGGCTGTGTGATCCTTCCCAGTTCGGTAGTCGTTATTTCTATACTCGGTGGTAAATAGGGAACTGCTTCATCGATGAGTTGAACAATATAATTGACGCAATCATCAAAAGGGTCCCTGTAGACACGTACTTCTTCGGTAGTGGCTTCCACCGATAAATTTTCACGCATTAAAGGGATCGGACCATACATCCGTAACAGGTAATAGTGAAAATAAGCTTTCAGAAATTTTACTTCCGCAATCCAACGTTCCTTTTCTAGTCCTGAAAGTTCCAAACCAACCTGATCGACATTTTCCATGAAAATATTACAGTTGCGAATTCCTACCCAAAGATTTCTTCCATTATTCAGTCCTGACCAGTAATCCAGATATGGACTATTGGAATTCTGCCTGCCAAGTTTAATGTAAAACGGATGATAATTACCTACTTCACCATCAAGTTCTCTTTTGTCTTCAAAATTCCAGGTTTCGTCACTACCCATAATGGCTGGGTCATTAGCGGGCAAACCCAAATTAGGCAGAAAATTATAACATGTGGCTAAAAACTTTTCAGCACCCACTTTATCCCTGAACGCATAATCGATGGTTGCTACATTATCCGGAGCAACATCCAAATAATCAGCACACGAGAACAGTACAAAACTGACTGCCGTTATTAAAAAAAGATGTATTTTTTTCATATATGAATTCGTTTAAAATGTCAATTGAATACCAAAATTGTATACTTTCTGAATGGGATAAGAAAGTCCATTTCCAGCCATTTCCGGATCCCAAAGCTTAAAACTACTGAATGTCAACAGATTTGTGCCACTGAAATATACCCGACAATTTTTAAGATGTATCCGTTTGATAAGATTTCCAGGTAGTGAATAACCAAACTCTAATGATTTTAATCGCAAAAAGGAACCATCCCGCATAAACCATGTACTTTGTTGGATATTATTAGTAACCAATTGATCGGAAAGCCTCGGCCATAAGGCGTAGATATTCCGGTTGTCTTCCGACCAATGGCTATCTGCATACGCTTGGAGCAGAGCATTTTTTGAAATAACGAGACTATTATCATCGGTATCAACAAATGGGGCTGTTGAAGGGTTGTCCTTGTCGATTTTAGTGTTGATCCAAAAGGATTCCTGGGCTAATCCCTGGAAAAAGAACGAAAGGTCAAACCCCTTGTATCCGGTAGACAATCCAAATCCATAGATAATTTGTGGTTCGGTAGGATACCCGATAGGTACCGCATCTTCGGACGATATCCTTCCGTCCCTGTTAATGTCACGGTATTTAATATCACCGGCTGCATATTTGTCAAATTGTACCGGAGAATTGGCGACCTCTTCGTCATCCACAAACAACCGTTCGGCAATATATCCCCATCGTTGGGATACGGATTGTCCTATTTTGGATAACCATGGAGTATTGGTCCTGTCCACATCTTCATATTCAAGATATTTTGAAACAGAATAAGTAAAATTTCCCCGTCCGCTAATCCACCAATTTGAAGTAATGTTCTTTTGGATATCTAACGTAAAGTCAACTCCATTAGCTTTTGCCACACCCAGGTTCGATTGTGGGGTCGCCATCAATCCCATGGATGTAGGGATGTAACTACGTGTTAACAAAATGCCTTTTCTTTTTTCAGTATAATAATCTATCTGGAAATTAATCATATCAAAAAATCTGGTTTCAACACCCAAGTTCATTTTGGTTGACCGTTCCCATGTTATTAAGTCATTGGCATATTTACTGACAGATATCCCATTAATGGAATAGTTATATTCTTCACCCCATGCATAACCATACGCGGGATTGTTCATATTTACTTCGGATAAATAAAAGAACCGTTTCTCATTATCTCCGATAGCATCATTACCAACTAATCCATAAGTGGCTTTAACTTTAAATAGATTCATCACCTCCTTCAGATGTCCACCCCAAAATGATTCATTGGAAATAATCCAACCTAAGCCTGCGGAAGGGAAGAAACCAAACCGTTCGTTCGCTGCAAACCGTTCAGAACCATTATATCCGAAATTAAATTCTCCAAAATAACGGGTATCATAACTATAGGTAAAACGTCCTGAAAGCCCGATATTACGTTGAGGTAGCGAAGCTGTTAATGTACCCGCATTTCCGGCAAGTTTATCCCTCATTGTAAATACCAGTAATCCGCTTATGCCGTGCTTTTCGTTAAAAGTGCGGTCATAATTAACTGCTCCCTCAAAATAAATTACAGAATTCACGTCTTTTTTACCCTCGCTATAATTCAAATAATCCGTCCCTGAAGTCGGGTTCAATCCTGATAATACGTACGTGTCGGTTAACTTGTCGTAACCTGTAACAGCGTAATAAAAAGGATTATAGAATCTGGAAACGTCGAAATACGAATATCTGGTTGTACTGAAAATCCCGCGAACATTTAATCCCGGAGTAATGAAATTCAATTTTTGTTTCAGTTCCACCTGGGCAAGAACAGTTGTTTTAGAATATTCCTTGTATCCTTGTACCATATCAGCATAAGGGTTGATATAATTCCCTTTGTCGTAATTTCCAAAAAGAATGTGTTTTTTGGAGGTATGCAAGGCATCAGGCGTATAGTAGGCCGGGAAAAGAGCGGGATCGGTACGCAATACTTTCTTATATAAATCACTCCCCCCATCGAGAGGCCCGGAATAATCATCGAATGTTCCATGTAAACGAATGACGGCTTCGGTAGTTGGGGTAACGTTGATATTCACATTCGACCGTAAGAGGTAACGTTTTAAGTCGATATTGTTGTTGAAATTGTTCCGTTTGTCCACTTTCAACATACCATTATCCTGATTAAAGGTAGCAGCAACATAATAACGGGCGACTTTACCCCCCCCGCTTAAATTAAAGTTAAACCGATGGTTCCATGTCTGGTTTTTGATCAACATATCCCGCCAGTCGGTTGCCGGGTAGACCATAGGATTTTTTCCATCAATAGTATTGTCGATTTTTTCCAATGAATAGGGCGTTGTTCCTATTTTGTTACGTGTCAATACTGCTTCATTGTTCAGTTTCATATAGGTAATAGGATCTGCCAGTGCTATATCCCTGGTCGGTTGGGATAGCGAGGATTCGTACCTGAAGGATATGGTGGCCGGTCCTTCACGACCTTCTTTTGTAGTTACCAGGATTACCCCATTGGCACCACGCGCACCGTACAAAGCAGTGGCTGTGGCATCCTTCATTACCGAGAAAGCGGCGATATCATCTGGTTGCAATCTTGCCAAATCAGTTTGTGTCATTTCGACACCATCAATTAAAATTAAAGGTCCGGCACCATAAGTAAAGGAAGTAACCCCGCGCACAAAGAAGCTGGCATCATCCTGACCAGGCTCTCCAGACCTCTGGTAGGAAATAACACCTGCAATACGCCCGGCCAACGCAGTAGACAAGTTACTGCTGGGTACTTTCAGCTCGCTGGGGTTGACAGTAGTAATAGATGCCAAAACGCTTTCCTTCCTTTGTTTGGCAAAGGCTACAACAACAACTTCATCCAATTCGTTCACCTTTGGGCTCAACGTTACAGTAATTTCCGTCTGGTCGCCCACAATAATGGAGTAGGTTTGGTAACCCACAAATGAAATATCCAATTGGTCGGTTGACTTCACATCAATGGAGAATGAACCGTCGATATCGGTCATTACTCCACGGGTGGTACCTTTTATTTGTATCGTAGCACCGGGCAATGGTTCACTGTTTTCGTCCAAGACTTTTCCCTTAACGGTTTTGTCTTTTTGTTGGGGTGCGGCCGTTTTTACCTCTACCGGTACGGGCGACAAAATTATCTGTTGCCCCATCACCTTGTAGGCAATACCATTCGCTGTCAACACCTGGTCTAAGATATCGGTAACACGTGTGTTTTTGAAGGAACCTGTTACCTTTCTATTAACATCTATTTGTGTATTGTTATAGGAAAAGGTAAACTCGGTTTGCGATTCAATAGCCTTCAAAATCTCTTTAATGGTCATATTCCCGGCTTGAACGGTCAACCGTTTATTCTGGGAATAACCGGCAGCCGAAAGTTGCAATAACCCTGTAAATAGCAATAAAAAACTAAGTCTCATTATTCGTTTCATTCTTAAATTAGGTGATAACACCTGTTTCACTTTAAATTTTTTCATACATTTGGGAAATTTTATTTTATAACAATGCTTTTCCCGACATAAAACGGGAAAGCGGTTCACTAAATAAATAAAGTTGTATGGAGCGACAATGTGCTGGAACCACTTGTCGCTTTTTTGTTTTCTCTAATCCGGAACTATTTCATAGGCATGCTCTGTTTTGGTGTTAATGGGAATAAATTTATTGAATTTGTTGTGTGGTTGCTACCTGAAAAATGCCGTCGGTTGTTTCCCGGAAAGAAATCGGCGCTATACTTTGCATCAGCCGTACGGTTTGCTCCATGCTTTCGTTGCGGACAGTAAAGGTGAGGCGATACAAGGCTCCCAATTCACGGGAACATTCTATTTTTTTACCGTACCAATGTTCCAGGCTGTTAATAATAAAACCCAATTCCGCATTGTCGAAATACAACCTGCCGTTGATCCATTCCGCCCACTGCGAAGCCGCTACCGTTTGAATAGTAGTGGCATGTTGTTGTCCGTCGAAAATCAATTGTTCGTTGGGCGATAGCTCAAATGCCCGTTTGATGCTGTCGCTTAGTACATTTACATTGACTTTTCCGGAAATAAGTACAGTTTCAGCAGATGTATCATGTTGATAATCACTTACGGTAAATTGAGTTCCAAGCACAGAAACCCGTAATTTATTGGTCTGTACGTAAAATGGTTGTTTTACACGACGGACAACATCAAAATAAGCCTCTCCGCTCAATTTTACCTGCCTGAAACCCGGCTCAAAGACTTCGGGACATTCGAGACGGCTCCCTGCATTGAGCCATACTTTTGTAGAATCGGGCAATGTTACCTGTAACCGCTCTTTGTTGCGGGTTTCGTATACCAACATCTTCACTTCGCTTGCCGGTGAAGAATTGTGCAAAAACCCAAAGTATCCTACCCCCAGTAAAATAAGAATACTTGCAGCAGCCGACCACATTGCTATACGAATTGTACGCCGACGCGGCATAGCAGGCGCTTCTATTTTCGATTCGATTTGTTGTAAAACTTTTTGACGGTCGAATCCGGAAACATCTCCTTTTTGCGAATCCCACTGCTGTTTCATCCGCGAAACAACTGTTTTCCGGCTGAGCAATTCTTTCTCTTCTTCCGGTGATAATTTCCCGTCTAAAAAGCGTACAATAATATGTTTTGATAAAAATGACTTCATTGGCAAAAATGAGAACAACCTCATGTAATATAGTATACACATGAAATAAACGTATCCCTTAGTCGAAATGAAAATTAATTGTTCCCGTGTTCTATTTGTTTCCGTATAAATTTGAGCGCCTGATAAATATGTGCTTCAACCGTTTTCTCCGAAATGCCGAGTTGTCCGGCAATTTCCTTATATGTGAGCATTTGCTGGCGGCTTAAATTGAATACTTCCTGTTGTTTCGGAGGAAGTTGGCCGATGATTTTGTCAATAAATTGCGACAGATCCTGTGTTACAATTTCATCCTCCGGCATGTAGTACTCCTGTTCGAGACTTGCCAGTACAGTATCCTGAAAATAAAGTTCGTTGACCCGCGCACGATGACGGTTGAAAATCAGGTTCCGGGTAATGGTGAAAAGATAGTTGTCGAAATTCAACGCCGGATTAACCGACTGTCTTGCCTCCCAGAGACGGACAAATACATCCTGTACTATTTCTTCTACATCATTGTCATTGGTCATGTAGCGTCGGGCAAAACGATATACTTTCGGGGAATATTCCATATAAATATGTCCGAACGCCGACCGGTCGCCCTTCTTGAATTGCTCCAACAAATGATTTAATGATAACATCTATACTTTTATTTGTTAGTAATTATCCGAGGTATAGACAATAAAATACCTTAACATTGCGGACTGCAATGCTACAGCTATTAGATAACATTCGCTTACAGTCTCTCTCTCTCTCTCTCTCTCTCTCTCTCTCTCTCTCTCTCTCTCTCTCTCTCTCTCTCTCTCTCTCTCTCTCTATATCAAACACACAAGAAAAAAAAAAATAAAAAAAAAAAAAAAACAATAAAAAAAAAA
>JAVBSH010000061.1:0-48739 GCA_031547085.1 Bacteroidales bacterium | reverse complement strand
TTATAATTTGTGTTCATTTTTTGTCCACGAATTATACGAATTAACACGAATTTTATATTGACACGAATAAATTTCAGCTTTGCTGAAATTTCAATTAGTGAAAATTCGTGTTAATTCGTGGACAAAAATTTTGATGCGGTTGCCCTGTTTTTGGTTCCTTTTTTCGGCATAAAAAAGAACAAGAAATAAGAAAAAGAAAAATAGCACCTCAAAAAAAGAATTAACCCAATTATTTTGTATTCGACGAAAATATTTATGCGGTGTATGCCACGTACGAAGCCACATTCGGTAAATTTGGCGTAATGGGCGGGCTGCGTGGAGAGTATTCCGGCATTAAATCGCGGCTGAAAACTGCGGAAACGGTAATTCCAAACAGTTACTCGAACTTCTATCCGACATTGCATAAGGCTTATCATTTCAATGACAGGAACGAGATGCAGTTGAATTACAGCATGCGTATCAACCGTCCTGAGGGCGACGACCTGAATCCTTTTCCCGAATACCGTGATCCGTTGAATGTAAGCGCAGGAAATCCGTACCTGAAGCCCGAAAAGATACATTCGGCGGAAATAGGTTACCTGTTCAGGCAAAACCTAACAACAGTGGTTGCTACGGCATATTATCGCAATATTTTCAATAAGATGACAGAGATCACGCGGTTTATCAACGACTCGGTGATGCTTACCACCAAGGAGAACCTCTCGTCGAGCCAATCATCGGGGCTGGAGTTTATTGTTAGTTCGGGTATCGGAAGAGTTGTTTCATTCAATCTCAGTTCCAATGTGTATTATAATATTATTGACGGCAGCGAGTTGGGATTCAGCAGTACGAAATCTGCGGTAGCCTGGAATGCCGCACTGAATACCAATTTCAACATCACACAAAACCTGATGGCGCAACTTAATACCCGTTATACGGCCAAATCGCTTACTCCGCAAGGTTACCGCGAGCCGTCGTTTATTATGAACCTTGGGGCACGCTACGACCTGTTCCATAAAAAAGTTTCGTTGCTTTTCACGGTATCCGACTTGTTCAACTCGTTCAAGCAGGTTACGACCATTGATACGCCCGAACTGAAACGACGGATGGAACGCAAACGGACGTCACAGGTGTTTTACGCTGGGCTTGTGCTGCATTTTGGCAAAACGCCGAAGAAACCGAAAGAAGCCGTGCTGAAATATGACGAAGGGATCTGAAATGTATTTAATCAAACCACGTAATGAAAACAGTAATCAAAAACCTGATAGGTATTGAAAAGCAATGTTACAACTCGAACCGGTCGCCGATCGCCGGAATTTCCACATCTTTGAAACCGTTTTCATTAAGCCGGCTACGGAACGATCCTTGGGTAGTTTTTTCGCCATGCACCAGAAATAATTTTTTTACCGCTTTGGTATCCTGACAACTCAAGTAGCGCAACATTTCCTTGTAATCGGCGTGTGCGGAATACGAGTCGATACGCCGTATGTCGGCATTCACATCGTAAGGCATGCCATAGATGGAAACCTGCCGGTCGCCACGCAGTATTTTGGCGCCAAGTGTCGACGGGGCACAATAACCTACGGCCAATACTGTATTTTTCCCACTGCTGATGTTGTGCGCCAGATGGTGCTTTATACGCCCTGCTTCCATCATACCTGAAGCAGAGATAATTACGCAAGGTTTGCGGAAATCATTAATCCGCTTCGACTCATCTTTGCTTTGTGTGTAGTGCAACTTATTGAACCCAAACGGGTCGGGATCGGTCATCATGTATTGTTTGATGTCGTCGTTGAAACATTCGGGGTGTAACCTGAAGATATTGGTGGCCGAAACAGCCAGCGGACTATCCACAAATACATCCACATCCGGCAACCGTCCTTGGGTTTCCAGTCGGTCGAAGGAATACACAATTTCCTGGCAACGTCCGATGGCGAAAGACGGGATAATAAGCCGTCCCTTCTTGCGGATGCATGTATCGACCGTGATGTCGAGCAGTTGTTGTTCGGCATCGGCCATGGCCGTATGCAGTCGGTCGCCGTAAGTCGATTCACACAGGATATAGTCGGCTTGCGGAAAAGACTTGGGCTGACCCAGGATTAGCTTATCGTAACGGCCGATATCACCTGAGTAGCAGATCGTTGTTTGCCGTCCATTTTCATTGATGGTGAGATAGATAGCCGCACTACCCAGCAAGTGTCCCGTATCATGGAAACTAACCTTCACCTGCGGGCATAAGTTAAAAGTAAACTCATAGGGTATGGTGATGAAATGGTTCATGCAGGATGACGCATCTTCAATGGTGTAGAGCGATTCCACCGGCGGTAAACCTTGCCGGACACGCTTCCGGTTAAAATCGCGGGTATCGCTTTCCTGTATGACCGCAGCATCGGCGAGCATTATTGAACAAAGATCTCGGGTTGCCGAAGTGCTGACAATGCATCCCCTGAAACCATGCTTGTACATGTACGGGATCAATCCCGAATGGTCGATGTGTGCGTGCGATAATATCAAATAATCGATTCCGGCCGGGTTGAATCCCAAATGGCGGTTCATTTTGTCGGTTTCCAAACCTTTACCTTGGTACATCCCACAATCCAATAGTATGGTTGTTCCGTTATTCAATGTCAGCAGATGCTTGCTACCTGTAACTTCCTGCGCTGCTCCTAAAAATTGTATGTTCATTAATTATTTTGATTGAAACTTTTCGTGACCAAAAATAATTCAAAAAGTAATATCCAATCACATCGTCCGGATTATTTTCATAAATCTGTATTCATGCAAAAACTGTCCAACCTTTGTATCAAGACCGATTGAGACTGTTCAAAAAAGTATTTTCATATCAATTATTAATTATCGATTACCTTTGCAGCCTTTCAAACTTAATTTATAGTTTTCACTAAATTAATTATTAAAATCAATGAATCGTTATGTAAAGAAGCGGCCTGCACTAGCCTGTTTCAGGCAGTGGGCCAACAAAGCGTATGCTATTTTCAACAGTCTGCACCGTTGCGTCAAGATCGGTGTGTTGTGTGCCAGCTATACGATGCTAGTTTCGCCGGAGCGGAGTTCCGCACAAGTCGACAGTACGCAAGTAAAGGAAATCGACCTGAAAGAAGTGGAAGTAAGCGAGGATGCTTCGCCCGATGTGTTTGCACCGGCCGGGCGGACGATCACGCAGGTGCGGAAATCGGATATTGATCGAGCGGCGGTACAGAGCCTCACAGACATGCTGGAGTTTATCCCCAATGTCGACCTGAGGCAACGTGGCCCACACGGCACACAAGCCGACGTTTCCATACGCGGCTTATCATTCGATCAAACGCTGGTACTACTCAACGGAATCAACATCAGCGACCCACAAACAGGACACTACTCATTAAACCTCCCCGTCGACCTCGAATCGGTCGAAAAAATCGAAGTACTTGAAGGACCCGCAGCACGAATTTTTGGCAACAACGCTTTAGGCGGCGCTGTAAATTTCATTACGGGGACACAACCTGAGAATTACCTGAAAGCTTCCGTCGTTGGCGGACAATATGGGTTTTACAAGGCTGCGCTCGCCGGGACCGCACACACGCGCCACACCACGCACCATCTGGCCATATCGCAAACCGCATCGGACGGGTATATGCACAATACCGATTTTAAAAACCTGAGTGTTTTCTCACAAAACAAATGGAACAACAGCATGGTTCCACTCGAATTGCAATTGGGATATACCCAGAAGGATTTTGGCGCCAATGGTTTCTACGGACCAAAATATCCCGACCAGTATGAATCGCTGCATACGTTTTTCGCGGCATTGAAAGGCGAAGTTAAGACAGGCAAATTCAGTATAACGCCTTCGGTATACTGGCGGCGCAATTACGACCAGTATATCCTCAACCGTAATAATCCGGATGCATACCGCAACTTTCATTATACCGATGTATACGGAGCGGATGTTACAGCATCGCTTGCCAGCCGCATTGGACGGACAAGCGTTGGTATACTGGCCCGTAGCGAACACATCTACAGCAACAACCTGGGCGAACCGATGGATACACCCCGCAAGGTTCCCCGGCAGGATGATAAATGGTACACCAAAACCGACCAGCGAACCAACATCAGCGCCTTTGCCGAACAGAACCTGTACATCGGCAAATGGAGCGCATCGGTGGGGGTGCTGGCAAACCACAACAATTACACAGGCAACAAACTGAACATATATCCGGGCATCGACATTGCATTCCGGCCAAACAATACGTTCAAGATATACGCTTCGGCAAATCAGGCGATGCGGTTACCTACCTTCACCGATCTTTATTATTCGGGACCGCCGCTGATCGGCAATCCCAACCTGGAATCCGAACGTAGCACGGAGTATGAATTAGGTGCCAAAATTACAACCGACAGTTGGAATGCCAATATCAGTTATTTCTACCGCAATATTGGCGACGCTATCGACTGGATTTGGTTGGACGACCAGCAAAAATGGCATACCATGAATCTTACGGATCTATACACACACGGCATTTCGGTGGGCGGACAATGGGATGTGAAACATTCCGCCGGAAAGGACTTCCCGGTACAGTCGCTTACGGCATATTATACATTCATGAACAGCAACAAATCATCCAACCAATATAAGTCACATTATGTGATGGATTACCTGCGACACAAACTAAACTTTGGCCTGACGCACCGCATCATTGAAAAGGTATATGCACACTGGATGATTGGCTGGCAGAACCGCAACGGAAGTTACATGCAATACCACGCCGAAGACGGTTCGGAAAGCGAAGCGCCTTACGATCCGTTCTGGCAGGTCGATCTCCGCATATACCGCCAAACCGAACGGCTGAATATTTTCGTGGAGGCATCCAATCTCGGTAACAAGAAACACCAGGATATCGGAAATATTACCCTTCCGGGACTATGGGTACGGGCAGGCATTGCTGTGACACTGAAAAAATGACGAATTTATCCGTCAAGTAACAGATTTTTCAAGATCAGATTTGCCAATCCTAATCCAATGTCGTTCACTTAAAGATTGTGTGTTCAGACGAGGCTCTGCCTCAGCCGAACGCTTAAGTTAACAATATTGAATCCTAATTAGTTGGCAAATCTGATTTATTGTTATTCTTTTTGACGAGTACTTTATCAATACGTTGCCCGTCCATATCGGCAATTTCAAAAGTTATATTCTGCCATTCAAGCCGTTCGCCTTGTTTGGGAATATGCTCTAACCTACTGAGAATAAAGCCGGCCAACGTATCGAACCGCCCGGAAGCATGATGGTTATCAATATCAAAATAATCCAGAAAATCGTAAAAACTGATCTGCGCATCTACCCAATAGCTACCATCTTCACGAGCTGTAATCTCTTCTTCATCGCTGGTATCCACTTCCGGCATGTCGCCCACAATGGCTTCAAACATATCATTCAATGTCACCATTCCCTGCAACGAGCCATATTCGTCCACGACAAAACAGACATGAATGCCGGTTTGCTTGAACCGTTCCATCACTTTATAAGCCGAATTGTTTTCAGGTACAAACAACGGCTTGCGGCACAATTCCTGTAATGACTTGCCATCGGCCAATGCAAACAGGTCGCGGCTACGGATGAACCCCTTGATATTATCAACCTTGCCGTCGCATACCGGGTATACAGAAAAAGGATGCTTGCGGACCAATGCTTCAATAATCGTGTTATCCATTGCGATATCCAACCAGTATATGTCATTGCGATGAGTCATCAGCGAAGTAATATTCCGGTCGCTCAAATGAAAAACACGTTCAATCATTTCCTGCTCGGCTACCTCTATCCCTCCCTGTTCTGCGCTTTCCTCGATGATCGCCTTGATTTCTTCTTCGGTAACCAATGTATCACGCTTTTTAATATGTAATACATTAACAAGAAGTTTCGTTGATACAGATAATAACCAAATGAAGGGAAAAGCTATTTTACTCAATGCATTCATCACTGGCGCCATAAATTTGGCAATGCCTTCCGGTTGGGTCAACCCGATGCGTTTGGGAACCAATTCGCCAAGTACCAATGTGAAATAGGTAACCGTGATAACGATTACACCTGTAGCTAAAGGACTACTTATAGGACGCAATAATTCAAAGCCTTGGAAAAAGGCGGTCAGGTCTTTTTGAATGCTTTCGCCCGAGAATATACCGGTTAAGATACCGATAAGCGTGATCCCTATTTGGATGGTAGAGAGGAATTTGTCGGGTGATTCAAGGATTTTCAAGGCTGCCCGCGCTTTATTGTTTCCCCGGTTGGCTTGCATTTCCAACCTCGTTCTACGCGCCGACACCATAGCCATTTCTGTCATGGAAAAAATTCCATTCAGGACAATAAGTCCAAGTATAATAAACAATTCCATTGTAGAATTTAATATGATTTACATGCAAAAATAGCTATTTGTTTTATTTTTGTTGGGTGATTCAAAAGTTTTATTTACTTTTGCGCCGGGTAAGTCCTATACGACCAGCTCCTATTGAATCCTCCAGGACCGGAAGGTAGCAAAGGTAAATAGTTGTAGCGGTGCGATATAGTAAGCTTACCCTTTTTTATTTTCAACTTATTGCTACTTCTTCCCGAAAATTAATTTGTAAAATAATCTAACTACCGGAAATAATCTCATTCGAAAAGATATACCTTTGCATATTCAGGATTAAAACATCAGGAAAGTCCGGTTGTGTTGATTTGTGAAAAAACTTTTTGCCGGTAAAATGGTTTTTATTCATTTAAACAAACGATAGAAGTGGGGAAAGAATTTAAACAGTTTTTTATCAACAATTTGATTATATTTGCCGTCGTAACTGCCATTTCGCAGTTGTTTTTTTCGACGATTTTTGAAACCTATCGCTTTCCCGGTCGTATAATAAGCATTGGTTTCGTGTGGCTGGTAGCTTGTGCATCCTACTTTTGGGTAATGAAAACCGTAACAACCAAGCCCAAGGCTTTTAGCAGGGTGTTCATGCTGCAAACTACCATTAAACTGTTGTTGTATCTGGCATGTATTGTTGTCTACCTGTTTTTTTACAGGCAACATGGCATACCATTTACGCTGCATTTTTTGGTTATCTATTTAATATTTGCCATATTTGAAGTCATATCGATATTGAAATTTGTTAAGAATAACACCGGACAAGTGCCCGGCAGTGTAAAAAAATCAAATTGATTTATGTAATGGCACATCGGAAGATATTGATCAAAATCCTGTTGGTGGCTTTCCTGTTAAGCCCGGCATTGCTGGTGAAAGCCCAGCATGAAGACAGCGGGGAAGAAAAATTCAATCCCGGAACATTTATTCTCGACCATATCGGCGATGCTTATGATTGGCATATCCTGACATACAACGGCCATCATGTATCGATACCGCTACCGGTGATTCTGTACAGTGAGCAGTCGGGATTGCATGTGTTCATGTCCACCAAGCTCCACCATGGTAGCCATGACGGATTCAGTATTACTGCCGACGGGCCACACAAGGGTAAGATCGTTGAACAAGCCGCCGATGGTTCGTTTGTTCGTCCGGCACTTGACTTGTCTATCACCAAGAACGTATTTGCCATCTTTGTCAGCATGACTATCATACTATGGGTTTTTCTTTCGGTAGCAAAGGCGTGTAAACGCCGGGGCAACCAAGCACCCAAAGGTTTACAGTCGTGGGTGGAACCGGTAGTGCTTTTTGTGCGCGACGACATTGCACGCCCTGCTATCGGTCATAAGTACGAAAAATTCATGCCCTACCTGCTCACGCTCTTTTTCTTTATATTGGTGAATAACCTCATGGGGCTGATTCCATTTTTTCCGTTCGGAGCCAACGTTACCGGTAACATTGCTGTAACGCTTGTGTTGGCGGTACTCACGTTTCTCATCACTACGTTCAGTTCCACAAAAACTTATTGGGTACATATTTTCAATACGCCGGGCGTGCCTTGGTGGTTGAAAATTCCTCTTCCCCTAATGCCGTTTACCGAACTGCTGGGTGTCATTACCAAACCTTTTGTGTTGATGATCCGGTTGTTCGCCAACATCACCGCAGGACATATCATTGCCATCGGTTTTTTTAGCCTGATTTTTATCTTTGGTGAAAAAAACGTTGCTATGGGTTACGGTGCATCAGTAATTTCTGTGTTATTTACAGTCTTCATGACAATGCTCGAATTACTGGTAGCATTCATTCAGGCGTATGTGTTTACATTGCTTTCGGCATTATATTTTGGTATGGCTATCGAAGAAGGCCATTAAAAGTTTCAAATTCAAAGTTTAAAGTTCAAAGTTGGGCAAAGTATAACCACAATCTTGAATCTTGAATCTTAAATCTTAAGCGTTTTGAATCTTTTTTTTCAATTTAATTAATAAATTTTATGTTACTTTCCATCATTTTGCAAGCAGCAGCCAACATGGCAGTAGCCAAGCTTGGTGCAGGCCTCGGGGCAGGGATAGCCGCCATCGGCGCGGGTATAGGTATCGGACGTATCGGCGGTTCGGCTATGGAAGCCATTGCACGCCAGCCCGAATCAGTGGGCGACATCCGTTCGAACATGATTGTTGCCGCAGCGCTTATTGAAGGTGTGGCTTTCTTCGCCATCGTATTGTGCTTGCTGATCCTTTTCGTATAAGGGTCAAAACAAACCAGCCCGGCCTGTTCGTGCGGTTGGCCGAAAGAGCCGGGCTTTTTTACATTTTTGATTGATGATTGACAATTTTTGATTATTCAAATCATCAATCGAAAAACCAAAAATTGAAAACTTAGCGAAGCGTTCTCATGAACGGTTAGTGAATAATTAAAAATGTTTTAGTATGGGATTAGTTACCCCCGATATAGGTTTGGTATTTTGGATGCTGGTATCCTTCCTGATTGTATTTTTCCTGTTGAAGAAATTCGCATGGAAACCGATCCTGAATATGTTGCACGAACGTGAAGACAGTATCGACCAAGCATTAAAAGCGGCCGATAAGGCCAAAGAAGACATGAAAAAGATGCAGGCCGACAATGAACGCATCCTTGACGAAGCACGTACCGAACGCGAAAAGATTTTCCGCGAAGCTCAGGAAGTCAAAGATAAAATCATCGGTGAAGCCCGGGAACAAGCCAACAAGGAGAAGGAAAAGATCATGACTGATGCCCGCTCTTCTATCGAAGCCGAGAAGAATGCAGCAATCAGGGAAATCCGCGATATTGCCGCCGAATTATCGGTACAGATTGCCGAGAAACTGCTCCGCAATGAGTTGAGCAACGATCAAAAGCAAAAAGATTTGATCGATAAATTAGTTAAAGATATGCCTGTTAATTAGTTATAAGTTACGAGTTACAAGTTACTTTATTCTGTCACTTGTCGCTCGTCACTCATCACTCGTCACTAAAAAAGATGAATCAAAGTATCATTTCCACCCGTTATGCCAAAGCCTTGATGATGGTGGGCGCAGATAATCAATGCTTGGATGCACTGAAAGTCGATATGGAATTGTTGAGCGCTACGATCAAGGATAATATGATGTTTGTGCAGGTACTGGACAACCCGGTAATCAAGCCGCCACAAAAGCGTAAGGTGATGGCCGAGTTGCTCGAAAAACGGGTACATCCGATGACTCTCAATTTCATCAACACCATTATTCACAACCGGCGTGAATTCCTGCTGGGAGATGTAGCACGTAATTTCATCGACCTGTACGAGAAATCAAAAGGCATCAAGCGGGCTCATGTGGTATCGGCCATCGGTATAGATGACCAGTCGAAACAACAGTTGCAGCAGCAGCTTAATTTGTTGTTTAATGCCAACGTGCAAATGACTGATGAAGTAAATCCCGACTTAATCGGCGGGTTCATACTTCGTGTGGGCGATCAGCAATACGATGCGAGCCTGTTGTCAGGTTTGGAACGAATGCAGAAAAGTTTGAAATATAATTAAGATAAATATTAATTTGTAATAAATTAGGATAGCAAACCACTCCTCCTCTCTTTCGGAGAGGGGGTTGGGGGTGAGGCTTCCTTAAAAAAATAGATCATGGTTAACATAAAACCAGCAGAAGTATCGGAAGTTCTGAAAAAACAGATTGAAGGCTTCAAAACCGAGGTAGAACTGGAAGAAGTAGGCACCGTGTTGCAGGTGGGTGATGGTATTGCCCGCATCTACGGCCTTTTGAACGTACAGGCGAACGAGATGATCGAATTCGAAGGCGGAATGAAAGGCATCGTGATGAACCTTGAGGAAGACAACGTAGGTGTGGTGTTGCTGGGACCTTCCAACGAAATCAAGGAAGGGTACAGTGTAAAACGTCTTCGCAGGATTGCCTCTATCATGGTGGGCGAAGGTTTGCTGGGACGTGTGATCAATACCATCGGCGAGCCGATAGACGGCAAAGGCGCTATCCAAGGTCAGCTATATGAAATGCCGCTCGAACGCAAAGCGCCGGGCGTAATTTTCCGCCAGCCTGTAAAGGAACCGCTGCAAACCGGAATCAAGGCCATCGATGCCATGATCCCTATCGGCCGCGGACAACGCGAGTTGATCATTGGCGACCGCGAGACCGGAAAAACAGCTATAGCCATCGATACGATACTCAACCAGAAAGAGTTTTACGATCGTGGCGAACCGGTTTACTGCATTTATGTGGCCGTGGGTCAAAAGGGATCGACTATTGCAAGTATTGTGCAGTCGCTCGAAGCACACGGAGCCATGGCCTATACCACAGTAGTTGCCGCACAGGCATCGGCACCCGCTGCATTGCAATATTACGCTCCGTTTGCAGGTGCTGCCATAGGCGAATACTACCGAGATACGGGACGTCCGGCGTTGGTGGTATTCGACGACCTTTCGAAACAGGCCGTTGCCTACCGCGAAGTATCGCTTCTGTTACGTCGTCCACCGGGACGCGAAGCTTATCCGGGCGATGTGTTCTACCTGCACTCACGTTTGCTCGAACGTGCAGCTAAGATCATCAATTCCGACGAGATTGCCGCACAGATGAATGACCTGCCCGAAGTACTTCGTCCGATGGTAAAAGGCGGCGGATCGCTTACCGCACTCCCGATCATCGAAACACAAGCGGGTGACGTGTCGGCATATATCCCGACGAACGTAATCTCAATCACCGACGGACAGATTTTCCTTGAATCAAACCTTTTCAATGCCGGTATACGTCCGGCCATCAACGTGGGTATTTCGGTATCGCGTGTGGGTGGTAATGCACAGATCAAGTCGATGAAGAAGGTGGCCGGTACGCTGAAACTTGACCAGGCTCAGTTTCGAGAACTGGAAGCATTCTCCAAGTTCGGTTCCGACCTCGATGCGGCTACCATGGCCATCATCGACAAGGGACGCAAAAATGTGGAACTCCTCAAACAGGGATTACATGCACCTTTGCGTGTGGAACAACAGATATCAGCACTCTATTGCGGCATGCAGGGGTTGCTGAAAGCGGTACCTATGGATAAGGTCATTATGTTCGAAAAAGATTTCCACGAACTGATGGATGCTAAATACAGTGATGCGTTGAAAGCATTGGCTGCCGGTGAGTTAAATGATGATATCACCAAAAAGATAGAATTGGCTGCACGCGAAGTAGCACTCAAGTATATCGACAGGAAAAGCGAGGAGTAAATTATGAATGATGAATGATGAGTGATGAATTTTTGTCATCCATAATTCATAATTCATAATCCATAATTTTATCAAAGATGGCAAACTTAAAAGAGATACGGACACGCATTGTATCGGTAGCATCGACGCGGCAGATCACCAGTGCCATGAAGATGGTAGCGGCTGCCAAGTTGAAAAAGGCGCAGGATGCGGTGACCAACTTCAGGCCTTATGCCCTTAAGATGCAGGACATCATGATCAATGTGGCTTCGTCGGTAGGGCGCGATGATGACAATGTGTATGCCGAGGATCGCGACTATGGACAGGTGTTGATTGTGGTAATCACTTCCAACCGTGGATTGTGCGGTGCATTCAACTCCAATGCCATCAAAGAGGCTGTACAGTTGGCCGAAAGGAAATATAGCAAATTTCTCACCCCCGACAAGATAAGATTCATGGCCATTGGTAAAAAAGGGTACGACACGCTTCGTAAGTACAAAGTTCCCTTAGACGAGCCTAATACGGAGATCGTTGAACACCTGACATATGAAAACGCATCGGAAGTGGCGCAGTTGCTCATGGATGCCTTTGTGGATGGTCGTTATGATTGCATTGATGTTGTATACAACGAATTTATCAATGCTGCAACGCAAAAGATGGTGAGTAAGCAATTCCTGCCACTGTTACCCGAAACAAACCATAACGGCAACGGTACAGAAAAAAAACTTAACGGGAAAACGCCACGTACCGATTACCTGTTCGAACCATCTAAAGAATACATTCTTCAAGAACTGATTCCTCAAAATTTGCGATTGATCCTTTACGAAGCGTTACTTGATTCGGTAGCTTCGGAATTCGGTGCTCGTATGACTTCCATGCACCAAGCCACAGACAATGCCACCACATTGATCCAGGAATTGACCCTGCAATATAACAAAGCACGACAAGCGTCCATCACCAACGAAATTGTAGAGATTGTAGGTGGAGCGGAAGCGCTTAAAGGATAATTAAAAATGGAAAAAGCACATTTGAATTAGCAGAATGCTACTTCGGAACGTGTTTTGCCGTTTATAGGAAACGGGAACCTTATTCAGGTGGGTGAATATCCCACCTTTGCTCGGACACAATATTTAAGCATCTGCCGATATTATCAATCCCGATCATTTTTCGGAAGAAGGTATAAATATATTGCAAAACCTGAAATCACGAAAGGATTCCATATCATTAATTAACGTTGCTCCACCATTTTTTGAAAACTTGTGTTGTATCATTCAGAAACACGGGCTCCCCGATCATTGGAGTCAACAGATTCAGCGAATCCCTTTCGGCAGCTCCGGAAATATTTTCCAACGGTTCTTTCCACGAATGTTTGCCTAAAGCATATTTTGAATGATGCATGGTCATCAGTCTTGCTGCACCTAAATCTTTTGCAGCCATCACCAATCCTTCCGGCAACATATGGATATACCTCCAATCCTCATTGTATTGACCATTTTCCAGAATCGAGAAGTCAATTTTTCCGAATTGCCGGCTGATGTTGGCAAAATGAGTATCATAACCTGTATCCCCGCTGATAAAAATATTTCGCGAAGGTGTTTGCATCATAAAGGAAATCCACAAGGTTTTGTTGGGCGATAATCCGCGTCCCGAAAAATGACGTGCGGGCAGGCAATGAATTGTAAACCCATTGTCGAGAACGGTCTTTTCGTTCCAATCGAGTTCTATGATACGGTCTTTGTCGAATCCCCAGTATTCAAAATGTTCGCCAACGCCCAATCCGCAAATAACTTTCCCAATCTTGTCTCTCAACTGCTTAACTGTCTTATAATCCAGATGATCCCAATGGTCATGCGAGATAAGTAAGTAATCAATGTCGGGCATGTCATCGGGCATGTACAACTCTGTTCCCTTGAATGGCTTGTTAAAGAACGAAACGGGGGAGGCCGTTATAAATACGGGGTCGACCAAAAAACGTTTACCGTCTGTCTGGATAAAAACTGAAGAATGTCCCATCCAAACCACTACATCTTCATCCGGAGCCAAATGTTTCAAATCGGTTTTCGCGGTTGGCAGGTTTACCTCCGGACGCAATCCTTCTACTTTGTGGAACAGGAAATCAACCATAGCGCCTACCATAGAATTTTCCGATGTAAGTTGCCGGGTTGGTGAAAGATTCTGAAACTTATCATCACGATAATTCGGAGATTTCTTTATTCTTTCGAGCCTTTCGCCGGCTGGTTTCTTCCCAAAACTCGGCTGGTTAACAAATACGATTACACTAACCACCAGAATGACTATTACTGAAATAACGATCCACATATTACGCCTTCTTTTCATGTTTATTTTAAATCAATTGACGGCACAAAATTAACAGAAAGCCGCAAATAAAAGTTTCCGTTACAGTTCAAAGTCGCTTTACTAAAAAGCTCAGTGATAGATTTAAATTCGGACATTCTTCAATATGTAAATAACTACGGGACATCTTGGCTATGATTTTAAAATTTGTTTCCATGCGATTTTATATCGTAAATCAATAATATGTGTATCTTTGTGTTAAGACTATTTAGATCAACACAAAACACAGCAAATCATTTTTATTAAAAAACAATAAGTAATTCCATAAAACATCACACAAAAATGACAATTCTAAACAACCGGATCAGCTTGGTCGATGCACTTCGGGGATTTGCCTTACTGGGTATCATACTCCTGCATCATGTAGAACATTTTGATATAGCCAACCTCGTGGAATCATCCCACCCACTTTTGGCTACGATCAACAAATCCATCTGGGATACAGTATTCTTCATCTTTGGTGGGAAGATGTATGCTATTTTTGCCCTAACGTTCGGGTTCAGCTTTTACATCCAGTTTGAGAACCGTAAAAAGCGTGGAGAGAACTTTGCCGGACGCTTCTTTTGGCGTATGTGCCTACTGTTCATGTTCGGAATTCTACATGTCATGTTCTATTCGGGCGAAATACTTTCTGTTTACGCTTTAGCCGGGATGCTCATTATACCCCTGAGAAACCTGAGCACAAAGGCGCTTACCGTATTGATGGTCATTTTCGCACTTGAACCTTGGGAACTTATTCAATTGGGTATAGGGCTGATCAACCCTGAATTTGTTCCTTGCAGTTATCCGCGCGTATTTTATCAAAATGCTGTAGAAGCGGCAACAACGGGATCCTTCTGGGATGTGGTTACTACAAATTTGACTTCAGGCATGGCAAACTCCCATCTTTTTGCATGGCGTTCGGGGCGTTATTTCCAAACACTTGCACTATTCCTCCTCGGGATCATTATGGGACGGAACGGACTATTCGCTGAAGCAGGGAAAAAGGACGGATTATGGAAAAAGGCGTGGTTTATCTCCATCACCTGTTTTATCCTACTATATACACTTAAGGTATGTCCGGCCATCGTAGAATTACGTTCTGGAATATCTGCTCCGTTGAGTATCATGTTATCTATGTGGAGCAATCTTGCTTTTGCAACTTTCCTGGTTTCTTCATTTGTATTGTTGTGGGTAAAAACAAAGTTCCGGAATATCGAAGCCGGACTTATTCCTTATGGAAGAATGAGTCTTTCCAACTATATATGCGCCTCTATCATCGGGTCGTTCATTTATTATCACTGGGGATTGGGATTATATGCAGTTTCCGGTCCACTGTTCAGCCTGCTCACCGGCATAGTTATCTTTACAATACTGTTGTTTTTCAGTAGATGGTGGCTCACACGTAATCGGCGCGGACCGTTGGAATGGGTATGGAACAAACTTATGTGGATAAAACTGAAATAACATCTAAAGTTCGTAGTTTTTTAGATGTTGTGAAATTGCCGTGTAAAAATCTAAAAAGGTAGATGTAATTTGTTGACATCTACCTTTTTTTGTGACCTCGACAGGACTCAAACCTGTGACTTTCAGAACCGGAATCTGACGTTCTATTCAACTGAACTACGAGGCCTTATTTCCGGCTGCAAATGTAATCAAATCGCAAATATTTCCAAAACTAAGTGATATGTTAAAAATAAATTATCACATTCCGCCACTGTCAGGGTCAAGACCGCTGACAGGGCATACGCTCCCTGACGGCGGTCGATAGACCCTGTCAGAGGAACCTGACAGATTATTTTAACTATCACTAAATTTCAAAACGAGTGTCAATCTCATTAATATATCTTGTAAATCCTGTCTGATAGACATAATCCCTATCATTTTCAAAAAATATTTCTGTAGACCGGGAGTTTTATATGACATAGTTGTACGTATAGATATAAAGTAAAACCGATATGGATTACATTTCAAAATTGATCAACCGATACCTGGCTGGGCGTTACTCGCCCGAAACAGAGGCAAAAATACAGCAATGGCTGGTAGACGAGGTGCATGTAGATGCAAAAGACAAAGCGTTACAGGACTATTTCAGTAGTATCAATACGCATGCGGACAAAGAAACTTACCAGGCGCTGACGAAATTACGGAAACGCCTTGGAATGAATATTCCTGTAAAGACACTCTTCCCGGCACGGAAACTATTATTACGCGCAGCGGCTATCCTTTTGCCGTTGCTGATGTTGGCCGGTGCATATTGGTACATCAACAGACCTATTCCTATAATAGATCAAGTAATCGCTTATGGCGAACAAAAACAAATCACTTTGCCTGACGGATCGCAAGTGTGGCTTAATGCCGGTAGCCGGTTGACTTATCCGGAACGGTTTACGAAAACTCGTACCCTGCATTTGATTGGCGAGGCTTACTTTTCGGTAGTAAAAGACCCGGGAAAACCGTTTGTGGTTGAAACAAAACACCTGTCAATAGAAGCGCTGGGAACAGAATTCAACGTAACCGCTTATCCTGATGACGAAAAGACAACCACGGCATTGGCTTCGGGTAAGGTACAAGTGATCATAGAAGATGGAAAATCATATCTTTTGTCGCCTAACCAACAATTGAGCCTTGATAACCAAACCCGCGAGCACGTTGTGACAAAGGTTTTGGCTGAAGATATTGCAGCACGTAAGAATGGTGGACTTATTTTCGACAATGCTACGCTTATGGAAATATTGCGAACATTGGAAAGGAAATTTAACAATATTATCAAAATAGAGGAGGCCGAATTACCCAGTGACCGTTATTCCGTGAAGTTTGTGAATGGCGAAACATTCGAACAGGTAATGAGTGTGCTGAAAGATATGGCCGGCGATTTTAAGTGGCAGATTGACAAAAATCATGATAACACAGAGCAATTAAATCAATAATCCCTTTAAGCAAAAATAATTAAATGAAACTGTTTCCTCTTTTCTTTTTTTTGTTGACCATAGGATTTCTTTCCTGCACAGAAGATTACCAGTTGCGTACCATGAAAAATGCACGCATTCTGGTAGTCGATGGCTGTATCACCAATGAAGCCGGACCTTACCGAATCCGGTTATATGAATACCTTTCTGATTTATCATCAGATACATTAAGGGCTACTCAAATTCCGGTTACCAATGCCCGGGTGGTTATTACCGACAACCTTGGTAACCGGGATGAGTTAAAACCTATCTGGAATGAAAGAATAATGAGCCGGATGGAGCCGGGTTATGTGCGTTTCGACAATGACACTGTTTTTTTCAAGAGAGATTATCTTTTATTGCCGCAGTATGATGGTAGTTATGATTCCATAAGAATCGATCCGTCATATTTTTCAATTTATTATGAAGGCGCTTATTATACTACTTCAATTACCGGGGTGGTCGGTCGTACTTATACATTGACTGTAGATTACAATGGCAAGACATTTACAGCTTCCGACCGGATGCCTGTCGGGACAACGATTGACTCCGTGGTTTTGAAGACTGTCGGAAAAGATGCAGATGGTAAAGGAGGGGATGGATTTAATGTGCCTTTCTTGTTTTTTGCTGAACCGCAGGATGAAGCGAATTATTATATGTTTACTGCCCTGAATACTGATTCTGCGTATATGGGATTTGGCCGGTCAAAACTTTTAAAACCTCATTACTTTAGCGAACTCGCCTTCAGGCAACAACAATCGTCCCTCTTTAATTGGGGGTACGCCTTGGCCAGCGATCGGTTCATGTCGGCATACATGGCAGATTACAAAGTGGACGATGGTTCAAGTTCACGTCCGTGGCTCAGCGGAACTGATGTGGGATGGATGGGATTTGACAGTGGTTTTTTCGATATGTATCTTTTATCTGTGAGCGAAACGGCTTACAAATATTATCAGGCGCTTAGCGAACAGTTTTATCAGGATGGCGGCGCCTTTTCCCCGGCGCCTGTTTCACCTCCTACCAATGTCAGTAACGGCGGGCAGGGATTTTTTATGGCAACATCAGTATCCGCATGCCGGTCAAAACGTATCATTCGATAATATCATGACACACACAACCATTTTCATCACAGTACTTCTCTTCTTTTCTTTTTCCGTATTCCCACAGGAACAAAGCATTAACATCAATGGAGTTAACCTTAACGTCGAACAGGCATTCCGCCAAATTGAAGAGCAAACCGGCTACAACATCGCTTTCAACCGGACGAAGTTCGATACATCGAAGCAAATAACGGTTTCATTGAAAAATGTTTCTATCGAAAAAGCGCTTTCTGAAATATTGAAGGGAACAGGATTCGGTTATAAAATCAATGGGCAACATGTCGTCATTGTAGAAAGCGGCAAGTCGAAAACATTTTCCGTCAACGGTTACATACGCGACGCCAAGAATGGCGAAATTCTTTCGGGCGCCACCATCGTTGCCGAAGGGAAAAGCAACGGCGCGGCAAGTAATGCATATGGTTATTATACAGTGAATCTTCCACCAGGCGAACATCATCTACGTTGGTCGTATATGGGGTTTGTTTCGGAAATACGTGCCATCCAGCTTTCATGCGACGCAACCATCGATATCTCCCTGAAACAGGAAACATTCAACCTCCGTGAAGTAGCTGTGGTCGCCGACCGGAACAAGATAACATCCGCACCGGGTGTAAATGTCACTCGTATGTCCATTGCCGAAATACGAAGTCAACCGGCTTTCCTTTCCGAACCGGATGTGATGCGTAGTTTACAAACATTACCCGGAGTACAGGTATCGCACATCGGGAGTGTCAATATGTCGGTACGGGGTGGTTCATACAGCCAGAACCTGGTATTGCTCGACGAAGCGCCCGTATTCAACCCTTCGCATATCCTGGGGTTTATGTCGTCATTCAATCCCGATGCAGTCAGTACGGTTGATTTATACAAAGGCGTACCGGCTCGTTATGGGAGCAAGTTATCCTCTGTGGTCGATATCCGGATGAAGGATGGCGACCGTGAGCGGTTCGGTGTAGCGGGCAGTGTCGGTGTGGCAGCCAGCCGGTTGGCTGTCGAAAGCCCGTTATGGGATGGAAAAGGTTCATTCATTGTTGCCGGACGGTATTGTTATGCCGGGGCTGTATACAAATTAATAGATTTCAGTATCAACCAGATGCCCCCAAAAGCTACGGTTTGGTTCTATGACCTCAATGCAAAAGTTAATTACACCATTAACAACAAGAACCGGATATATTTGTCGGCATATAACGGGTTTGACAAATTTTTCTTTCCTGAGTTTTCAGGCGAATACCTGCTCGAATGGGGTAACTTGAACGGGACATTGCGTTGGACCCACATCGTTAATCCTTCGCTTTTCATCAATACTTCACTGATAATAAGTCGATTTGGATATTCATACTACCAGTTGAATGATGGTATGGATTATCGTTGGGATGCCTCGCTGGGACAAATCGAACTCAAAAGCGATGCCGACCATAACTTTTCAGATCAGTTGAAATTACGCTATGGCGTGTCACTGACCGGATACGGTTTCAGCCCGGGCAACATCACTCCGCGTAACGATCACTCGCCGTCCAAAGCATTCTCGCTGGACAAAGGACGTTCGCTGGAAACCGGCTTATATGCCGAAGCTGATTGGGAACTGCTGCCCAACCTACACCTTGATGCCGGGTTACGCTTTTCTACATTCAGCAATATCGGGCCGGGAACAGAGTATGTATTCAATCCCGACACACGTAAGGTGATGGATTCTACGGAATACAGCAGTGGACGGATGATGCAATCCTTTGTGAATCTTAATCCGCGTGCAAGCATCCGTTACATCTTCGGTAAAGGTTCGACACTCAAAGCATCATATACCAATATGGTGCAATATCTCCACAAAGCAAACAATTCGACCCTCGGGATGCCTACTGACATATGGTTTCCGGCCAACAAAAATGCTCCACCGCAATTAGCGCATCAATTTGCCTTGGGATATAGTTTTTCGTGGGGAAAAGGTTATACGGTCAGTATCGAACCATATTACAAACGGATGTATCGACAGATAGATTTCCGGGACAATGCCGATTTATTTGTGAATCCGTATTTAGATTCAGAAATATGCAGTGGCAACGGTCAATCAAAAGGAATAGAACTGATGGTCGAAAAAATGCAAGGCAGATTTACCGGGCGGATCAGCTACACTTTGTCCAAAACCACCTTTACTATCGACGGGGTGAACCATGGCCGCGAATATGCTGCACCTTACGACGGGCGTCATAACCTGTCGGTTTTTGCGGCATACCGTTTGAGTGATAAGTTGACCGTGTCAGCCGCTTTCAAATACATCACCGGAAGGCCGGCCACTGTACCCGCCGGGGCGTTCAACTACCAGGGCGCCATCTTTATGGATTATACCGAACGCAATGGTTACCGGATTGAAGACATGCATCAACTGGATTTTAACCTGACCTGGACGCCCAAACCGTACAAGAAGCGCTACCGGGGAAGCTGGAATTTTTCCATCATAAATGCATACAACCGCAAAAATATATTCAGTATTATGGTAAAGCCTGAGGAATACACCATGTCCCAATATTCGGTAAAAAAGATGTATTTACATGGTATTTTTCCGACTTTCGGATATGAGTTCAAGTTTTAAAACCCTCCATCAGGATTAGTTGTTCATGGCATATAGAAATACTTTTGTCATCTGTTTTCTTTTTGTCTGTTCTTTTGTGTACGCCCAAGAGCCGGTTGTCAACATTGTTGCAGCGAATATCACCATCGAACAGGCTTTCCGGCAAATCGAAAAACAAACACTGTATACCATCGCCTTTAACCGCACGAAGTTGGATGTGGGTAAACGTATTTCGCTTTCGCTGAAAAAGGCTACGATAGAGAAAGCTTTGACAGAAATACTGAAAAACAGTGGTTTCGGCTATAAAATTACCGGGAACCATATTGTGATTGTGGAAAACAGGCAGCCGACGGAAGTCAAAACCAAACCGGTCACTACCAGTGGTTATATATACGATCAGCAAACAGGCGAACGGCTCATCGGGGTGAATGTAATACAATCGGGAACAGCTCATGGTACCACAACTGACAACAACGGTTATTTTTCCATTCGTTTGAAGGAAGCGTCAGGCATCCAAACGACATACGTTGGATATCAATCTGTCATTATTGAGATAACAAGGGATACGCTGGTTGAAATCCGCATGAAAACGAATCTTGCTTTGGACGAGGTCGTGGTAACGGCATCGCGTCGCTTGCAACCCAATACAGTGACACTGAGCAAAAAGGAAATGCTCGGAATCCCTGCACTTGGTGGTAAACCGGATGTAATGAAAGTGATACAGTTGCTACCCGGCATTAAATCGCAAAATGAAGGTTCGAGCCTACTGATGGTACGTGGAGGTAATCCGGGCGAAAACCTTTACCTGTTGGACAACATTCCGCTGACATACGTTCACCACCTGGGCGGGTTCATGTCGGTGTTCAATCCGGACATGATCAATGGATTGGATATCTACAAGGGTGGTTTCCCGCCGAGGTATGGAAGCAAGCTATCATCGGTGGTAGACATTACCCAGCGCGAAGGTGATGCATCGGGCCTGAAAGGTTCGCTTGGCATAGGTGTCACCGATATTTCCTTTACAGTGGAAGGTCCAACGAAACTCAAGAACAGTAGTTTTATTGTCACCGGTCGGAAAACCTTAACGGAAGCATATATGGGACTGGCAAGCGGTCTTTCCGACATCAACGTCAATTCGTTTATTGTCATGTACGGCTTCCACGACATCAATGCCAAGTTTTCGTGGAAGCCCGACACACGTAATAGTCTCCACCTGAACCTTTACCAGGGCGACGACTACCTTCATTATCATACCAAAAAGGATCTCAACGGGAAAAGCCGGATGAACAACATCTGGGGTAACTGGTTGGTGTCGGCACGCTGGAACCACACGCTGACCCCGAAACTGACCTCGGCCAGCAGCCTTTCGTATACCCGTTACCGGCTTAAGGACAAAAAAAAATATGATGCGTTGGATGGCGAATTTTTCAGCGAGTACCTTTCGTCGGTGCAGGATGCTTCACTACGTACCGATTGGAAATATATCGCCATGAAAGCCTGGACAATGAATTTTGGCATCCAAGCTTCGTTGTTGACCCACATGCCTAATCGTACGCGCCAATCGAACATCGATACGCAACAGCCCGGTGAAAAGCTCCATACAATGGAAACAGCATTGTACCTGGATAACCGGTTGGACTTGTTTGGCTGCGTCACTGCCCATATTGGCGGCCGTGCGGTGTATTATGACGCCGGTAGTTATTCGGATTATTCTTTAGAGCCGCGCCTGAGGCTGAATGTGAATATTGCGAAGAACCACGCCCTGAATGCGAGCTATATGACCGTGAACCAGAATTCACACCTGGTGTTTACCGCAGGAAACATCATGAACAACGAGGTATGGGTACCAGCTTCCGGGCAGTTTCCGGAGGCATTGGCAGAACAATATTCCGCCGGATGGACGGGGTCATTTGCCGATGGTATGTTCCAAGCCGAGCTGGACGTCTATTACAAGCGGTTACACCGGATGGCCATGTATCGGGAAGGCTATACAAGCCTGATGGGTGATACCGACTGGCAATCGAAAATCATAGGCGGCGGCCGGGGCGAAGCCAAGGGTATGGAATTCCTGCTCCGCAAAACTTCCGGCAAGTGGACGGGTTTTGCGTCATACGCATGGTCAAAATCCACCCGTCAATATCCGGACATCAACGGCAGTGCGGAATATATTTACGAATACGATCGTCCACATACCTTTTCGCTCAGTGTCAACCGTCAGATCAATGACCAATGGTCGTTCAATGCTGCGTGGGTGTATATGACCGGACTACCCTACACGCCGGCCATTGGGAGGCAAATATATTCATACGAAAACGAAAATGATTACCGCGAGGCAATGATCTACGGCGAACGCAACAGCGCCCGGATGCGCCCTTACCACCGGCTCGACCTGGGTTTCAACTATACGAAAACAACCCGCAACGGTCGCAAGGCGGTATGGACATTCTCCATCTATAATGTCTACAACCGCCATAACCCGTATTTCTATTATTACAATGAAAATAACTCGTCCGAAATGTGGTGGCCGGGATATTACTGGGGCAAAAACCACAGTATGAATCTATACCAGGTAAGCTTCTTCCCCATCATTCCAACAGTGTCGTATAAGTTATATTTCGACCGGAATGCGCACAAGCGGTATAAAGCAAATATGCCACCCCGGGAACGTGATTCATTTGGCGGAAAATTGAAAAAATATCTGTATCATGAATGAATCGCTGTATATTCCATATGCTTGTTTTCCTACGAAGAGTTTCGAGTACTATCCGTTACATTCGAAGAAGCTGGAATTAATTTCGAAGAGACTGGGACCGATGTCGAAGAGGCTGGGAATAATTTCGAAGAGACTGGGAATAATAAAGTGGAGGCTGGTAACAATAAAGTGGAGACTGGAACTAATTTCGAAGAGACTGGGAACAATAAAGTGGAGGCTGGAACCAATAGCGAAGAAGCTGGAATTAATTTCGAAGAGGCTGGTACTTATGTCGAAGAAGCTGGGAATAACTTCGAAGAGACTGGGATTAATTTCGAAGCTTCGGGAATCAACATTGAAAGACACGGATTTAATATTAAAGAATCTGAACTTGGCTTTGAATAGTACCATCTTAATTCCGAACAACGTAAATTTAGTTCCGAACACTGTAAAAACCATAAAAAGTGAAGACAATGCAAAAGAGTAAAGTGAAGATAACATTAATCGTAGCCTGTATGATGTTTGCCGTTAACATTTCGGCGCAGGACAGTTTGTCGTACATCAAAAGCCGCTGGAACATCAAGGCTGGATTTTCACAGTACGAAGAAAAAAAGAGTTCTTTCGGACAATTCAGACGGTACTCACATTCTGATTTCAATCCCGACATCCGTTTAGAATTGAATTATGGCTTTATGGATCACCTGGAAGCAGGAGTGTATATTGGATGCGGCTGGGAGTCGGTGGAAGAAGAAGATGCATCCGGAGCAACCGGTTTGGAGGTATTTTCACCGTCATTCGGGTTAAATGCCAACTTCCACTTATTGCCGTTCCTGGTCAAGAAAAGGGACTTTCGTTTCGACCTGTATGTTACCGGCAGGTTCGGTGGGGCATATTATAAACATAAACCGGGTGATACACCGGAAGGATTCCAGCCATCCGGATTGGGTACTTCGGCACAATTAGGCGCAGGAGGTGCGTTTTATGTTTTCAGACATATGGGGTTGTATGCAGAATATGGTTACGAATGGTTTGGCAAGAGTCTCAGAGGAAACCAGTCCAACCTGAGGTTCGGATTAACCTTCAAATTTTAAGGTTATGAACACAAAAATTATTTTATTATTGATATCCATTTTTTTCACATCCTGCCGCGAACTGGTGCAGGACGATTTTCCCGCGTTGGAACCTGTTCCTGTGGTTTATTCCATACTGGAGGAAGGCGAACCGCTCCGGGTATTCCTCACATGGACAGCCAGCCTGGACACGAGTCGTTTACAGGTCATCGACAATGCCACGGTTCAACTGTATACTGACGGACAATACGCCGAAACACTTGCTTATGACGGGAACGGGTTTTACTCGGCCGCCACGGTCGTTGCTCCGTCGGTAAGATATCAATGCGTGGCAGATGTTCCGGGAAAGCAAACCGTTACTGCCATCGACTCGCTACCTACAGCAATAGTGCCGACCGGTGTGCAGTATATACCTATTGCAGGACGCAACGAGGAAGGTAGAGCTTACCCGGCAATACGTTTTACCATTACCAATAACCCTGGCGAGAAAAGATATTACGAAGCAAAAATCTGGGGAATGCGAAGTACCAGTAATCCAACCATTGATCCGGAAACAGGAGGGAAAGTCTGGGTAAAGGGTTATGAGAAGAAGTCTATTCAATCGGGACCTGTAACCGATCCTGTCCTGCAAAGCGAAGGGCTATCCATCAACATATTCAGCAACGAAAAGATCCACGACGATAGCTACACCATGACTGTCAATTTATTCATCAGTTCATACAGCAATAGTGATGGCAAGACATGGAATCCGGATACATACCCTACAATACTGGAACTCCGGGCTGTCAGTTATCATTATTACTGTTACATGAAACAACGGTACCTGTACGAACAGGGCTTCGAACCCGAATTCGGCAAAACGTCGCCGCCCACCAACTTGTATTCAAATGTCGATAATGGTTACGGAATTTTTGCCGGGTATTCGGCAAGCATGTCGGATACAATGAATTTGAAATGAAAATGTATAAAACAAATACAAACCCAACAGACCTGGTAGGCCCAATAGGTCTTGCGTACAGCCCTCGTTGGCTATTCATTGGTTTCCTGGTGTTCTACATCTTGAATGTTGCTGCACAGAAGCCATCCATTACCATCAACGCGCGAAACATCACCATCGATCAAGCTTTCCGGCAAATTGAAAAACAGACATCATACAACATTGCCTTCAACCGCACGAAATTAGATGTGGGTAAACATATTTCGCTTTCGCTGGAAAAGGTTACGGTTGAGAAAGCCTTGACGGAAATATTGAAAGGTACCGGATTTGGCTATAAAATCAACGGCAACCACATCGTGATTGTGGAAAACAAACAACCCACAGCCAACAAGCCCAAAACAATTTCTGTAAGCGGTTACGTGCAGGATGCTGCTTCGGGCGAAATGCTTATCGGTTGCTATGTGATGGAGCCGGATGGAAAGGTGGGCGTTGCTACCAATGTTTTCGGCTATTTCAATATCACGCAGGAACCGGGCGCCTGTACTATTGTGGCGCATTACTTAGGTTATGCCGACCAATCCATTGATATGAACCTTGTACGCGATACTATTCTCACCATCAAACTAAAGCCTTCACAAACACAATTAGATGAGGTAGTGGTAGTGGGTTCAAAGACTGGCACAGAAGCTAAGTTAGCCAAGCCACAAATGAGTGTGATGAGCCTGAACAGCAAAGAAATTGCGAAAATGCCCGCACTGCTGGGCGAAGCGGATGTGATGCGTGCTATACAGGTGATGCCGGGCATACAAGCCGCCAACGAACGTAGTACTGGTATCAGCGTGCGCGGCGGAAGCATCGACCAGAACCTGTTCCTGCTCGACGATGCGCCGGTGTTCCAGATTTCGCACATGATGGGATTTTATTCGGTGTTTAATAACGATGCCGTTAAAGACATAAAAATCTATAAAGGGGATATGCCGGCCAATTATGGCGGACGTATATCGTCGGTGGTCGATATCAGGCTGAAAGACGGGAATATGCAGAAGTTTTCGATGTCGGGAGGTATTGGGCTGGCGGCAGCAAACCTGAGTATCGAAGGCCCGGTTGTAAAAGACCGTGTTTCCTTTATTGCATCTGGTAAATATGGGTATGTCGGTTGGCTCTATAAGTTTGTAGAGCCTATTAAGATGACATTTTACGATATGAATTTCAAATTGAACGCTGTCATTAACCACAAAAACCGTATTTATCTATCGTCTTATAATGGCGGCGACAACGATGGTATCCAACTGGCGAACTATCATAACAATACCCTGTCATTGCGTTGGAACCATGTATATAATCCGCGATTATTCAGCAACGTTTCATTCATATACAGCAACTATAAGTTAAGGTCGGGGTTCGTAAACGGCGGCGATGATGACGAAAATTCTTTATCCTGGAATTCGGGTATCCGCCAGGCTACGCTAAAAGCGGAATATAACTATTTTATCAATTACAAAAACACGCTTGATTTCGGCGCCTCGGTCACATACAATCATTTTGTTCCGGGACGGCTGGAGGGAAGCCAGAAAGCAAAAGGCGATGCAACCCAGTCCGTACCGTTCAGCAACAGGATCGTCGAAGAGCAAGGGGTTCTGGATTACGCAGTCTATGTGTCAAACCAACAAAAGCTGACCGACCGGCTCTCACTCCGTTACGGCATCAGGGCAAACCTGTATCAAAACCTGGGCGGACACTGGGTGTATGAGTTGGGCGACGATTACCAGGTAGCCGATTCGTTTTATGTAGATAAGGGCAAGACGTATGCCGGCTATTTCAGCATCGAACCGCGTGTGAGCTTGAATTACCATGTGTTCAAGAATTCAGCCGTTAAGGCAAGCTATACATACACCACGCAACAAACCCAGTTGTTGGTGAAAACCAATGGTGGCGGCCCATTGGATGTCTGGTTTCCTTCGGGCGCTAACATCCGGCCGCAAACGGCATCGCAATACGGCTTGGGGTTTGTGCAATCGTTGTTCAAGAGCTCGCTGGAAGCAAGTGTTGAAGGATATTACAAGGATATGAACCATATTGTATAAGGATGGAGCAAACCTCACAGGCAAAGGAACCATTTTTACTCCCGAAACAAGCGATTATCATTTCGAAGAACAGCTTCGTACGGGGAAAGGTTATGCATACGGAATAGAACTGATGGTGAAAGGCGATTTCGGTATTGTTGACGGTTTTGTAAATTACACGTATGCCCGCAGCAAACGGAAGATTCCCGGCATCAACCACGGCGCGGCTTATCTTTCGCCTTTTGATAAACCGCATACATTCGACCTGTTTTTGAATTACAACATCAGCAAAAGGGTGGCAATTGCGGCAAACCTGCGCCTGCAAAGCGGACAGGTAACTACCATGCCCATTTATGTGATGGATATGTACGGAAAAGCGATGATGGGCTACAGCAACCGCAACGAGTACCGATTACCCTATTACCAACGGCTTGATTTGAGCCTGACGTTGAAAAACAAGGAGAAGCCGGACAGACGTTGGCACAGCGAATGGAATTTTTCCATTCTCAATGCGTTGAACCATGCCAATCTGTATTATATCAAATTTGCCTCATCAAAAGAAAACCCAAGTATCATCAATGCCTCGGGCGTATATATGTTAGGTATTTTGCCTTCCATCAGTTATCGTTTCAATTTCTGATTCAACGATTCCAAAATTCCAAAATTCAACGATTCAACAATTCAACAATGAAATTCAAGTCCCTTTTATCTGTCTGCTGGTTTTTAGTGGTTCTTGTATGGTCGTGCGAGCGTGATCTGCAACTGGACATCCTGACCGATGACAAACGCCTGTTGGTGGAAGGCGAATTTACCAACGATACGGCCTTTCACCAGATCAAACTGTACCGTTCGGGAAGTATTACCACAGGCCGCCCGCAGGAAACGGTTTCGGGAGCCTGCATTTATGTGACCGACGGTGTGGACTCCTTCCATTACGTGGAAACTGCCACAAAAGGATGGTATCAAACGCCGGAAAAATGCTGCGGTACAGGCGGGCATACCTATCATTTGTCGATTACGGATATTGATGTCAATGGGGACGGGGAAAATGACACATACAGAGCAACCAGCCTCATGCCCGTCCCGCTCAGATTCGATTCATTGCATTTGAAATTCGGCATAAATGGCGATGGCATATTGGGAGACCGGGCTTACTTTACGATTCGATACAACGGTCCTGACTATATTTACACGGAATCACTGCTCAACCACCGGTTCGTGCGTCCTATCTCGCAAAGATTAGGGAGTGGTGAGATTATCCGGTTTGCAGAAAGTGGCAAAATCGACAAGGTGGTGCATCCCGACTCCGTTATTTTGGGAATAGCGGGTTACTTTAGAGGATATTCGGATGTGAAAAATGGCGATACCATCACCTTCCATTGCGAAAATTACACCCGAATGCAATATGGCTTTTTGAAGGAACTTGATCATCAAGTAAGCGGCGATATATTTCAGGATAACCTTTACGACCAGTTAAGAATCCCATCCAACCTATCCACCAACATCGAACCTTCGGACAAAGCGGCCGGGTATTTCTTTATTTATTCGGTGTCGCGGATCAGTAATGTATTTGAGGAATAACCGTCTTTTTTAATGACAATCCAATATCGTTTAGTTAAGGTATTGTATCAATAATCAATTACAATGATTCATTTTCCGGGACGACGGGCAACAGCAAATCTGTTCGATGCTGTTCGAGTTTGTCGAAGTAATTTTTTACAAGCAAAGTCTTTTGCAAATCTATCGGCGATTTGCCTTCTTTCAGTTGTTCTTCGTCGGCTGTGTCGTCCAGCGCCAGTTTCGACGGCCATATATTTGAATCTACCAGGGCTTGCTTCAATACCGGGATTTGTTCAAAATCAACCTTCGTGTAAAAGCTGACTTTGTCCATTCCTAAGTAAATCATGTCCTCCTTGCCGAGCGGCAGCAATTCGTGCAGTTTTTTGCCTTCGGGCGTGTCTTCGCTTGCTAAGGGGATAAAAGTATTGATCACAATATCGTTACCTTCAATAAAAAAGGTAAAATAGCCGATGGGGCAATCCTCTATCAAACACGACAAAAGAATGCGCCTGTCGAATGTTACTACGTGCCGACCTTCGGTTAAGGCGTATTGGATGAGATAATTACGGTCGGCAGGATCGAATATGTCCACGCGCTCCTTGAAACGGTGCAGCACGTGCGATTGGATGAAGATATTCAGTTGTTCGTCTTTTTTGGTATCGGGGAAAATCTTTCTCCGCCAGATGATTGCCCATGACGGCTCGTACCGGCCATCGGCAGTGATGATCAGCCGGAAGGCCTTGCGTTCGACACCCTTATGGGTAAACATTTTCGATTCGCAATTCTGTACGGTCAGCTCTATTTTCATCTTCAGGGGAGCGGCGATTCCCGGTACTTTGGCTGCGACCGGAGCCCATGAATATTTGAATCCGTAAAGGCGGAAGTTTACTTGCGAAAAGCTTCTTGCCTTGTACTTGACAAAGTTAAGCACTTCAATAAAGCCTTCATTGAAAATATCCGCACCGGCAAACCTGTCGAAAATCCGCTGCGCTGTTCCTTCCTGGGGCATACCCGTAAACCGTCCCTGATGAACATGGATATGTAACGACATGTAAAATCCCAGCCCGTAAACAGCAAGTTCCATATACGTTAGCCGGTTTTCGGGCCGACCGTAAAAATGGGTTTTCATAAACTGGAACAGTTCGGTACGGATTTTCTCCACATACTGCCGCGGTATACTATTTTCCTTTTCGGCCTTAACGCCCGGAAACTCAAAAATAAGACTGAGCAGCGCCTGTTTTTGTTTTTTTGAAAAAGCATCGAGAAGTTGCGGCTCCAGGTCAAACTGACAAAGCAGTTTTTTTGCAATCAGGTAACAGCGTTCTACCTGCGTGTTCGAAATATCTTTCTTGAGCACAGTAGCCTTGATTCCAGTGCGTTTTTTACCTGACATACCCGATAATTATTTTATGACGTAATGATCGACGAAAAATAGAATACCGGTTGCGAAGGTAGGTTGTTTTTTCGAATCTGCGAATACCCGAACGATTCTACGATTTAATCCTCCAACATTTTGGTTTCATATCTGTTATAACAGGATCATCCACTTATTTAAATATTCAAGATATGATCAAAGTTGCTATTAATGGGTTTGGACGGATTGGACGTCTTTCCTTACGTAAAATGCTAGAGAGCAAAAAACTGGAAGTAGTTGCAATCAACGATTTGAGTACTCCCGCAATGCTGGCGTATTTGCTCAAGTACGACTCCATACAGGGAGTATTCGATGCGAAAATAAGCTATACGGATACTTCCTTGGTTGTAAACGGCAAATCTATTGCCATTTATGCGGAACGTGTGCCCGCCAACCTGCCGTGGAAAAAACACCAGGTTGACCTGGTATTGGAATGTACCGGTATATTCGAGTCGAGGGAAAAGGCGTCTGCGCATTTGCAAGCCGGCGCAAAAAAGGTAATCATATCTGCACCTTCCGATAAAGATGTAAAAACGGTTGTATACAACGTGAACCACAACATCCTTGATAAAGACGACCATTTAATATGCTGTGCTTCATGTACCACCAATTGCCTGGCTCCGTTGGCTAAAAATCTTCACGATCATTTTAGAATTGTGGCAGGCCAGATGACCACTATCCACGCATTTACCAATTCGCAACCGCTGATGGACACGCCCGATCCAAAAGCAAACTTCCGTAAATCGAGGGCTGCGGCCGGTAATATTGTTCCTTATACTACCGGGGCGGCAAAAGCGATAGGCCTGGTTATTCCCGAATTGCAGGGAAAGCTTGATGGTGCGTCTCAACGTGTCCCCGTTCATGCCGGTTCCATTGTCGAATTATTCACCATACTGGAAAAACAGCCCTCGGTGGAACAGGTCAACCAGACGATGAAGGCTGCCGCCAATGAATCATACGGGTATACGGAAGAAGCAATCGTGTCAAGTGACGTGATCGGAATGAGCTATGGATCGTTGTTCGATGCTACACAAACGAAGATTGTTGCCAACGGGAACACCCAACTGGTTAAAACAGCAGCATGGTATGATAACGAAATGTCGTTTGTATCCCAAATGATCCGGACGGCTGAGTATTATGGCGCATTGTAACAGGTTTCCAATCCTGTTGTTTTTATCTTTCAAGGAAAGCTTCGCTTGATAAACGGGCTAACGCCCGCGCTAATTCTGACCTGCGGCTAACGCGCGTTATATGGCTTTGCCCGTCAAACAATTGCCTCTGGCACCATATTGACGATTTTCCGTTCAAGCGTAGCCGATAGGCGGAGCGCGTTAAAATCGTCGAGCCATTTTTGGTTCTTTTTTCGGCATAAAAAAGAACAGGAATTAAAAAAACAAAAAATAACACCTCAAAAAAAGAATTAACCATGAAGTAAACTCATCGAATTCTAATTTATATAGGGCCTATTGATGGATTCAATTTCTATTTTGGAATGTTAGAGGCCGGATATGCGATGTATAAATGGATTAATTACAGGCTGCTTGTTGATCTAATCTTAAATGTAAATATGGCAACGCAAATGCTGATGGACGCTTCGCAAAATTGTTATACACAAGCGAAAGTGGTTTTCGGAATTTGGAAAGCGCAAGACCTAACAGGTTTTGGAACTTAGCGTAAGCGATCTCACCGAAGGTAAACCTGTTAGGTCTCCACCGGTTGAATGGAACTAATCCGTGAAATTATCTTCGATGAGCCCTGCTGGTTCGTAATAATTTGTGCTCATTCGTGGATGCTCATTCGTGGATGTTGCATGGAAGTAATTTGTGAGATTTGTGAAATTCGTAAAAATTTGTGCTAATTCGTGGATTCGTCACCATTTTTGATCCGTTCGTCAAAAAAAATATTGTGCCGAAAATATCTCAAACCGTTATACAACGCCGTCTCCCTCCCCATTTGGGGGAGGGCCGGGGTGGGGCTTTCTTTTCTCCTAAACAATTTTCCCCTATCTTTGTTACATACTTTCAATCAAACATTTCCAGCGAAATGCCTGCTGTTTTGTGCATTTGGCCGGGAATGCAAACCGCCTGAAAAATAATCTATTTTTTATAACCTTGGCGGAGATTTTTCGTATAAGGATATTGAACAACCAAATTTACACTGTTTAAATTTGACGGTTCACTAATTAATGTATATTTTTGCCCTTTATAAAAATTTTAGTGGAAAAGGTCATGATGCATAACGATATAAAGGACAAGATGGAAAGTGTGGAAATGAATCAAACTAAAGAAATAATAAAAAGCATCTGGGTAAAACCAGAGTTGGAAATACTTGATGGGAGGAAAACATTTGAGCCAGGTGATCCTTCCATAACAGAAGATTTTGGAGGAGAAGCATTTGAATCATAATGTGTATGGTAAATTATATCTAATATTATATGAAAAAGGGATTTGTACTATTGATTTTTATTTTTATAACTCTTTTGTCTAAAGGGCAACAATATATTGCAAGTAATCATATGAGTGGTACTGGTGATGTAGCCCCTGAAGGTCTTATTTCAGATGGTCTGCAAAATACATACATCAGTGGATTTTATAAAGATAATTTTACACATGATGGACAGGTAGCTCCTTTCAAAGGAGAATATGATATTTTTCTTGCCAAGTATAATGATGATCAAGAAGAAGATTGGTTTGTATCTATTGGGAGTACAGGGTTAGATGGAACAACTAAACTTGCTTTTGCATCAGATGGGAATATATTTATTGCAGGTACATGTAGTGCTAATTGTGAATTTGGAAGCACTGATGGGAATACAGAAACATTGGAGTTTTCCACATCAAGTGACGGAAGGAATATATTTTTAGCTAAATATAATGCGAATACTGGGGCATTAATGTGGGCTGAAATCATTGTTGCTGGTTTTGGCACACAAGCTCTATATTCTTTAGCTGTTGATGAAACTGGAAATGTTTTAATTGGGGGAAATACGGTGGGTATTGCATCGTTTCCGACCAGTACTGCTAATGCCGGGTTACAGGCCACAACGGCTTTTGTTGCGAAATTCGATTCCGAGGGAAAATACTTGTGGAATACCACTATTTTACAAAGCCCTGTAACTACAACTACAATGCCTATTATTACAGGAATCGTTGCATATGCCGATCATTATGTTTTTGCAGGATACCCGCAAAATCAATTTACGCTTACTGATGCATTGGAAAATTCACAAATAGTAACACCAGCATCTACAACTGTTGGAAAACAATATATTATAACTGCTTCCATTGGGTTGGACGGTAAACTTGGCTGGATTAAACATAGCGATGCTCCTACAAATACAACTGTAGGTCAACTCGTTAAAGACGAGAGTGGAACATTGTTTTTGAGTGGTTTATTTGCAACATCTAACTCTACAGATTTCAAGTATGATGGTGCACCTGTCGGATTGGTTCGTAATGGTACTGGTAGTGATATTTATGTTTTTAGTCTTAACTCTAATGGAGATCTTATTCACGCTAATTCGGGAGGATCTCCAACCTCTGATTATATTTATGGCATTCAAATAAAGAATAATCTTTTATATATAGCTGGTAATTTAGGTTCTGGAATTACACTTCCCGGGAACAGAAAATTGGACCCAGGTATATTTGTAGCCGCCTATACTATTGCTACAGACAAAAGTTTTACTTTAATTGATGCCTTGGAGGGAGCAAAGGCTTTTGATGCCAAAGGAGTTGTCTTTTCGCCAAAGAGTTTTAAATTGATGGGGGCATTTTATACTTCTCCGTTATATATTGGTGATTCCATCTTTATCAATCCCAATACGGCCACCAGGGATTTATATATGTCCAAAGCCTGCCCCATTGTCGGCATCACCCCAACGGTCACCAATGTAACCGGTTGCGATGTCACTGCTAAAAATGGTTCGATCAGCCTGGCTGTAGCAGGTGACGCTGGTCCGTATACCTACCAGTGGGAAAAGGAAGGTTCGGGCATCATTAAAGGACAGACGCAACCAACGATTTCTGGGTTGGATACGGGCCGTTATGTAGCCACCGTACTGTTTAATAGCCAATATTGCAGCAAATCGGCCAATGTAACCGTTACGGCGCCCGGCGCGTTGAGCATCACCACGCTGGATGTCACCCATGCCGCTTGCGACCAGTTACCGGCCAGTACCGGCACCATCCAGGTGAGCACCTCACCTGCTGCCGATGCAACTACGCAATTTAAGGCAGTGGGCACCGTACCCGGCAATCCTACCCCTGTGTATACCGTTGAATGGACCATCAATGGAGGTGATGCCAATTTCAATAACTATACCTTTGCCAACTGCCCTCCGGGACAATACGAAATATCAGTAAAGAATGGAACCTGCGAAACCAAAAAACAAACCGCTTTAGCTGCCCTGGCATCGGATGGCAGCATCGGTATCCAGGTACAGGATTACACCTGTAACCTGCACAACTTAGCCGACACGGTTGGTATGGTGAAAGCCACCGTAGATGTCGACCGTACGGGCAAAAACGTATGGTTTATGCTGGCCGACGCCGTTACCGGGGCCACCGTACAAAGCACCTCGCAGGGCAAGGGAGAGGTTACTGCAGATGGTTCGGTATGCGAATTCGACAAGGTGCTGCCGGGTCAATACGTGGTCACCACCGGCGAGATCGGCACCCAGTGTATGATCGAATCGAGTGAGATCAACATTGCCAATCCCCCAGTCGTCACTATTTCATCGGTGAAGGACGCCGATGTATTGTGCTCAGGTACTGCCACCGGCCGTATCTCCGTCACCGCCAAGGGCGGCGTACTCGACGGGGAAGGCAAATCGACATTGAGTTACATCCTGAACTATGCCGATGATACGCCCACCAACGTAAAACCCGATCCGCGGCCTACCGCCGTATATTTCGACAATTTAGCCGCCGGTTTATACAATGTGATTGTGAAGGACCAAGCCGGTTGTACCGACTCGGTGCGTAACGTGGATCTGAGTGACCTGAATGAACCCATCACCGTTGTCATGGATGGCCTCCCGTATGCCGCTTGCTACGGCCAAAACAACGGTTCGGTAAAATTAGTTGCCAGCGGCGGCGTACATCCCGACGAAACCACCACCTATACATACACCCTCACGAGCGGTGGCAATTCGTACCAGAACGCTTCGGGTAACTTCGAGAAGAACCTGCCGGCAGCCTCCTATACGGCTACGGTAACGGAGCACACAACCAAATGTAAGGTTCCAGGCCCATCCGTCATTATCAAATCGCTGGATCAATTGACCTTCAGCGATCCGGCGCACGAAAATGTAAAATGTAAGGACGGCAACAGCGGTACTATCTCTATAGCTACCATCACCGGCGGTACGGGAACCTACACCGCAAGCCTCACCAAGGAAAATATCCCTGTGGGCAGCGATACCGAAGCGCCTTATAAGTTCGAAGATTTGTATAAAGGTGACTACATGGTTTCGGTAGTTGACGATTACGGTTGCACGGCTGTAGCTTCAAAACAGGTGGTGATTACTGAACCGGCCACCGCAGTGAGCCTCGTTGTAACCGGTAGCAGTAATGTCACCTGTCCCGGGTTCCTCAACGGCAGCATCACAGTGGAAGCTTCGGGAGGAACAATTACCACGCAGACTTCGTACGCTTATGAATTGTATTTGGGCGGCGAATTGGAGGCCGGGCCGCAACCGGAAAATGTTTTCAGTAACATACCTGCAGGTAACTATACCATCAAGGCTATCGATGCCAATGGTTGCGAAGCGTTTGCTGCGAGGAATGTAACCGAACCACCTACCAGTATGACCTATACCATTGCACAGGTAGATGCCAAATGTTTTGGTTCGGAAGACGGTAGTATCACCATCACCATCACTTCGAGCACAACAGGTACATTGTACTATACGCTTACCGATGCCAAGGGCAACCCGATCAAGGATAGCAGTCCAATTCCCTCATTCTCTGGCCTGAAAGCAGGTACTTACAGGATCCAGGTGTACGAAGGCGCCAATTGCGGCCAGTTGACCGAAGCCATCGTGATCGGCCAGCCTGAGAAGTTGCAGATCGTAAGCATCGAAACAACCCCGACCTCCTGCCGCATCCCTGCCGATGGTACGGCTACGGTAACCGTATCGGGCGGTACAGGACCCTACACCTATGGCTGTTGCGAACTTACCGGGGTAACCACTCCTGATCTGAGCCATACCTTTACCGGTTTGGACAACAGCACGCACCACGCATTTGTTGTGGATGACAATGGTTGCGAAACGGGCGACAAAGACTTTACCGTTGCCATTACCCCGAACCCCTCGTTAACAGCAGCCCAAAGCAAGCTGACCGGGTGTAACGAAAAATCCAGTATCGGTGTCATTTCCGCTGCAGCTACGGCAGCCACCGGCGGTTCGGATGTATTCCAATACAAGTTGGGCGAAAGCGGTACGCTTCAAACCTCAGCCGATTTTGGCACCCTGACCGCAGGAGACTATACGGTAATTGTAGTGGACGGCAATGCATGCCAGGCCAAGGTTGAAAATGTGGCCGTACGTGCAGCCTACAACCCCGTGGCAACCGTTACAGGCAGCAATATCAAATGTTACACCGATAAAGGTTCGCTTACCACTACCGTAGATGTTGAAACCGACCTCGACGGTACCGAAGGCAGCGTGATTTCGTATCAATTTGACATGAACGGCGAACATTTTTCCGATCCGGGTCCGTCGGGCGACCTGAGCAACCTGTCCCCAGGCGAATACACCGTACATGTGGTGGACAGCTACAGTTGCCAGGGCGAGGGCAGTACTACCATAGCCGCTCCGAGCGAACCGCTTGGCCTTGACGTCACCGCTACCGATGCGTACGGCAGCACCAAGGGAAGCATCACGGCTCAACCCAAGGGCGGATGGTTGCAATACACGATCACCTGCTACCAGGTAACCATGGCAGGCGACGTAGAAAAAGGCGTACAAACGGGCGACGGTTCGAAGAGCTATACGTTCCAGAACCTGGAAGTAGGCACTTACAAGGTCATAGTGGTCGACACCGAAGGTTGCATGTCGTATAAGCTGCAGGATATCAAGATGGCCACCGGCGAACTCGACCTGGATGCACCCAGCCTGAAGATCTTCCCGAACCCCTCGAGCGATGGCCGTTTCATCATCGAATGGGATACCAAGGAAGACCGCAAGGTAACGCTGGAGGTCTACAACATGAGTGGACAATTAGTATATAAAACCAACGTACAAACCGGCATCGGCGGTGCACGCACCTCGCTCGATATCAGCAAGCAGAGCCGCGGTACTTATCTGTTGCGGGTTCCGGAACTGGAAATCAAGCAGAAGTTGGTGATACAGTAGAGCCACCCCTAACTCCCTCCCCCAAATGGGGAGGGAGAAGGCTTCCCTTTGGGAAGCGAGGATATAGATACTTTAAAAAGCCCCTTATGGGGCTTTTTGATGTTCTATCCGTATCCGTACTTTATTTTGCGACTTTAAACAAATTCACAATTGTTTTTTAGATATGATTACCTTAAATGAGTATCAGATATTGTACCCAACTATGTCCTGAAAGGGCAATGTATAATGCCATCAATGCCGCTCCAAGTATCCTCACTCACATCATTGATAGCTTTCATGGTCTCTTCGCTATATTCTTCCAACAATTTGACTCGATGTCTCAATTCTTCTATTTCTTTGGATTGTGATACATTGCTTAATATGAACTGTCTCATGACTGCAAAAGCACGCATAATGGAAATTTCACTTCGATGGCTTTTGGACTTCGCAATATACCGGAAAGCATTACCACACCTTCTTGTGTAAAGGCATAAGGTAACTTCTGTGTACCTCCCCAACTTGATGTCGCAAATTGCGACATCAAGTTGAATGACTCATTTTTAGACAACTGAAACATAAAATCGGACGTGTTTCAACTTGATACATCTCTGCCAAATCATAGTCCAACATCACCCGCACACCGCGGATCTCATAAATTTTGTTTTGAATAACTTGTAATTCCATAATGTTTTTTAACACTTATCAATAGCGTTTGGAGAAATCAAAAACGGCACATCTGAAATTGATATGCCGTTAATAATGTGAATCAAGAGTTGAAATATATGCTTAGAATTATACTCAATGTCCCGTAGGGACTGAATATGAATAACCGTAGTGTAACTCACGGAGAGCGGCAAATCAATTAACCTCGTCCCCGAAAGGGGCGAATGGCATAAATACAATATTCGCCCCTTTCAGGGACAAGGTTCAGGCTTGTATTCCTGCCACGGGTTTTGCCCGTGGTTATTCATATTTGCCCACTTCGTGGACACTATATTCAACCCTTGATTCGCATTAATAATTTATGGTAATATCAAACTGAACGTTCCTTTCTTTTCAATCAGCCGTCCCCTGGCTGTCCGGAATTTCAGGTAATACACATATACTCCTTCGCTGGCCGGTTTTCCATTTTTGAGCCGCCCGTCCCAACCGGCATTGAAGTCTTCCGTTTGGAATATTTTTGCACCGTTGCGGTCGTACACATAGAGCACATATTCCTGCGGTGGGTAAGAGAAGAATGTTTTGTATTCGTCGTTTTGTCCATCACCATTGGGCGTGAAAGCCTGGGGAATAAATATCTCACTTTCGGGTTTGATACACACACTATTCGAAATGGCTTGCTGGTCGGGTGAATTCGGCGCTACAGGCACAGCCGTGATCCAATAGCAGATATCCCCATCGATTTTAACACCCGATAGATCGTCCTTGTAGGCGGTTGTTGACGGATCGGTGATGGTAGCAATCACTTCGTCGGGATTGGCGCCTATCTGCCGGTGTACTTCATATCGTGCATCGCCGCTCCAATCCAAGTAAGGATCCCATTGCAACGAGTTCACCTGGTCGTCTTGTTTCAGGTACAGCCATAGCGCCGTTGCTATGTTCGATATGGCGGTATACTTGTTCTTACATACATGCCACGCTTGCAACTTGTAATAGTAAGTCTTTTCGCGCGTTTGGATATCTGTTAGAACCGTATCGCCATGGATATTGAAAGTACCTAACGAAACGAACGAATAATCGGGTTTGCTCGACCCGAGGAACTCGTATCCATAAGTTTCCGACGCAGGATCAAGTTTAAAACTGATCTCGGCCAATTCCGAACTGTTGTATTGGGTGCCTACCGCAGTGATATACGATGGCGGGATGGGCATTTTTGTTTCCCTTGTTGTTTTATAGCTGGTCACAGTCATCCCGTCGCCACGTTCGGCTTTGATGTAAAACGTATATTTTTCGTTTTCGTTCACGCGGGGTATCACATAATAGGTATCCTGGGCCGACAACACTTTTATTTCCTCATCGGGACCGCCTCCTTCGGGGATACGCATTACATGGTAACTGACCAGGGGTGAGTAAGGCCTGGTATTTATTTCCCAACCTTCGTACGGATACCAGTCGAGCCTGATTTCGGCCCGGCACGAGTCGTACGTGTTGCTCACCTGTACATTGGCGTCAGGATACGACCGCAGACTAATCGAATATGGGGTATTGTGCACGGCAGCAACCGTGAACGGGACAGATGTTTTACGGGGATCGGGCATCATGGGAGTCCTCACTACCATAGTATCATAATCGAACGTATAACTACGCGTAGCAGGGTTTGGGATCGTAGCGATGAAATGATTGGTGGTCGAAGGTTGTGTTTCATACCAATAAATAACAAACGCATCCGTACTGACGGGTGAAATCGGATCCGGCGGTGTGATCACATCCCAGGTGATGGTGATGTAACCTGTCTGCGGGTCAACGCTCACACTTTCGAGGATCGGTCGGTCGGGAGTTGTTTGTTGCGCTTGCATATTCAAGCCGCAACATAAGCATGCCAGTAAGATCAGACATAGTTTTAAGAAACGAGTACTTTTCATTTGAATCATTTTTATCCAACAACTATTTTATATATACGATTAATATCCAAATATTGTTGTGATAATTTTCGAATTTCTTTCGCATTTATGTTTTTAACACAATTCAAATACTGTTCATAATAAGAACTATCGCGTTCATATTCAAGCAGTGCAATCAAACTTTCGGTTTGTGCGAACGGTCCGTCGAACGAGCGTAACATTTCGGACATCAGGTAGGTACGCGTCACAGTCATGTCTATTTTTTATAAATTTACATAAATTAATCACATAGGTATTATGTGTTTGCATTTTATCTAACTGCAGCCGAATAGGTTATGTATCCACCTGAAAGGTTTTTCACCGCATAACCTTTTGCTGTCAATATCCTGTAGGCGAGATATCCCCGCTGCCCGACAGCGCAATAGAGATACACCGGTTTGTCCGTTGGAAGTTCAGCCAACCTCGAGCGCAACTCGTCCATTGGGATATTGATGGCCCCGGGAATCGATCCGGAAGCAAATTCACCGGCAGTGCGGACATCAAGTATGGTTACCTGTTCCCGGTCGACTTGCTGCATTTCACGCCAGGTAACCACTTCCATTGCGTTGTCGATAATATTACCGGCCACATAACCGGCAATAGCTACGGGGTCTTTTGCCGATGAATAAGGCGGAGCATATGCTTGCTCGAGCCGGGCGAGGTCATATACAGTCCCGCCTTGCTTGATAACGAGGGCAATCTGGTCAATGCGTTTATCCACACCATCATAACCCACACTTTGTGCCCCATACAGTTTTCCGTTGGCGGGATCAAACATGAGTTTGATGCTCAACGGTAATGCACCCGGGTAATACCCGGCATGCGAGTTGGAATGGGTTGTTGAACTTTGGTAAGCAATACCCAACTGTCTTAATTTATTGGCTGCCAATCCGGTGGTAGCTACAGTCATATCGAATACCTTGGCAATGGCAGTGCCAATGGCGCCCTCGTATTCGGTGGTGTTACCGTATACCATATTGTCGGCAACAATACGCCCCTGTCGGTTGGCCGGGTTGGCAAGATAATTCAGCCATGGTTTGCCCGTAAGCGGATGTGGGAATTCAATGGCATCGCCAACGGCATAAATATCCTTGGCGGATGTTTCCAGGTACTCATCGACCCAGATTCCGCCTGTTTCGCCTATTTTCAACCCGGCTTCGCGGGCAAGCCCGGTTTCGGGGCGCACCCCGATGGACAATATAACAATATCGGCTGGAATTGCAGTGCCGTTTTTCAGATAGACATTGAGCTGTTCCCCGTTTTGTTCAAACCGTTCGACTGTTTGTTCTAAGTAAAGCTTCACGTTCTTTTGCAGCAGCAAGTGTTGGTGAATCTGTGCTGCCATTGAAAAATCGAGCGGCACCATTACCTGGTTGCTCATTTCAACAATAGATACCTCCGCTCCCACATGATGGAGGTTCTCGGCCATCTCCAAACCAATGAAACCTGCGCCCACCACAACAGCTTTCCGGATATTCCGGGTGGTAAGGTAACTCTTGATCCTGTCGGTATCAGCAACATCGCGCAAAGTAAAAATGCCTTCTAGGTCGATGCCTTCCAACGGTGGCTTCACAGGTGTAGCTCCCGGTGAAAGTAGCAACTTGTCATATGTTTCGCTATACTCGTTCCCGTCTGTACGCTGGACCATGACCGTTTTTGAACCCGGATCAATGCTTATTACGCAGTTACCAACACGCACGTCGATATTATATCGCAAAGCAAACGAAGCCGGGGTTTGAAGCACCAGTTTCCTGCGGTCGGTAATCACATCGCCGATGTAGTAAGGTAAGCCGCAATTGGCATACGAGATATATTGGCCCTTCTCAAGGATAACGATTTCTGCAGATTCGTCGGCACGGCGTACTCGTGCTGCAGCAGTGGCTCCACCTGCTACTCCACCTATGATTACGTGTTTCATTCTTTATGATTTTTATTCCAGCTACTTCCGATTACAAAGATATAAAGTTAAGAAAGGGCTATCCAAAAATGGATGAATTTTTTGCACTGGATCTACAAAAAATAAAAAAGAGTGGCATCTTCACGACGGCACTCTTCCTAACACAGAAACTAACTACTTAAACTATACTTTATTATGACATTCACACATTCAAAATAAATTATTCAGATATGGATGAACGAAACATTTTCAATTTGATGGTACAAAGATATAAATTATTTTTCAATTATTGCACATTTTTTCAAAAAAAAATTAAATAAAAATTTTCTCGAGATCTTTTTTGTACTTGGGAGAAGAGCAATCAATTCTGATTTTATTACACCAAATGCCAATAAATATTGTTAAATTATTTTTATAGTATTTGAGAAACATTTATAATACAACCTATACAGAAGTATAGGTTTTGTTATTGCTTCTCTGGTAAGTACTTCCAATAGCGCCGGGGCAATAATCGTAACATCAAACGAGTGTATTTTCGTTCGGGAATATTGATCGCTTTGTAGTACGCTTTCCATAATGACCGGTAAAGATCTTCATCTTCGGATTTCACATTGTCGAGAATGTCGCCTGTGATTGCATTAAATTGTTGATCAGTGAGGGTTATCTCATGGGTTTCGGGTTTTTTGTAGAATATTCCCTTATCCCGCCGACGGTCGTAAATCACCCAGGGTTGGTTGCCGAAACGTCTTGCAAAATGAGGCGCCAGTAGTGATACAATATCGTGGTCGGGTTCAATGGCTGCAAAGAACAAACCGTCGGATGTTTCCTGGAAGCGTACAAACCCGTGAAACCGGTGAATTTCGTGCGACACTTTGCGCGATACCTGGTATAACTCAAACGAATGATCGTCCAGCATATTTTTATAAAATATACCGGTAGTGTCGGCAAATAATTTGTCGAGATAGCCGTATAAGGTCATCTCCACGCCAGGCAATTCGGAAGCGAAAGCAAGATAAAACATCCGCGTTACCTGTGTATTGGAGCGCGAAACAATGCCGTTCCACACACGTTCGCTTTTGACCGCATCAGTTACTATATGTATGGGTGTTTCGAAAAAGCCGGGTTGCCAGAGGTGTTTGCTCACAATCTGCACAGGCTTTCGCTTCAAAGCGTAAATGTCGAAAATAACCGTCAGGAAACCATCGAAAGTGCCGTCGTACACATATACAGCATCGCTATTGATATGTTGGAGCTTATTGGTCATGCAACGATTGGTCCAAGTTTTATGTTTTTTGGGTCAAACCTCTCCCCCCGCCCTCTCCACAGGAGAGGGAACTCGTGCTACTCAAATCTATCCGGATAACACAATTTTGATGGTCAGGAAAGAGTTGAAAAGCACTGTCACCCCTCTCCTGTGGAGAGGGGTCGGGGGAGAGGTCGTGCGCTTTGCGGGGCATTTCAAAACAGGGTTAACTGTACGTATTGCTGTTGTTGCTCCTGCGGAAGTTGCAACTTACGGCGTATCAGCGAGGGCTGAAGGCTGGTCAACTGCGAGGGCAACTCCCTGGTAGTGATGAAGTACTTGGCACGGTTTAACGCCACACGCATACGTTTGAGGTGCGCCAAGGTAATATGCCCGAAACGGCGGTTGTAAACAATCAATTTTGCCGATTGCACACCGATGCCTGGGACGCGCAGTATCATTTCGTAATCGGCTGTATTCAGGTCGATGGGGAATAGGTGCGGATGACGCAAAGCATAAGCCAGTTTGGGATCGATGTCGGTATCCAATTGCGGATGTTCGTCGTTAACAATTTCGTCGCATTCGAATTCGTAAAACCGCATCAACCAGTCGGCCTGGTAAAGACGATGTTCACGCAACAGCGGCGCTTTCCGGAGCGCCGGCAAACGCTGGTCGTAAGCATTTACAGGAATGAAACCCGAATAATACACCCGTTTCAGGTTCTGCTCGTTGTAAAATCCCGATGCGAGCGTCAAAATCTGCCTGTCGTTGTCGGGACTGGCACCAACAATTAACTGTGTGCTTTGCCCAGCAGGTACAAACAACGGCGCCTTTTTGATTTTCTTCCGCGCGTCCTTGTATTCTTCGATAGACACCTTCAACTGATTCATGGGTTGCAACACACCCGTGAAATTCTTCTCAGGAGCCAGCAACGCCAGGTTGTTTTCCGATGGTATCTCGATGTTGACGCTCATACGGTCGGCATGCAGGCCAGCTTCGTGCACCAGTTCACGGCTTGCGCCGGGAATAGCCTTCAAATGGATATACCCGCCGAAACGCTGCTCGGTACGCAACGCCTTGGCAACGCGCAGCAAGGCTTCCATAGTATAGTCGGGATTCCGGATCACGCCCGAACTGAGAAACAACCCTTCGATGTAGTTACGGCGGTAAAAGTTCATGGTAAGGTCGACCAATTCGGTCACCTTCATGGTAGCGCGTGGTATATCGTTGCTGCGGCGATTGATGCAATAGGCGCAATCGTAAATGCAGACATTGGTGAGCAACACTTTCAACAGCGATACACACCGTCCGTCCTCCGTGAACGTGTGACAGCAGCCCAATGGAGCAGTATCGCCCAGCCCGCCGCTTGCCCTGTTGCGACCGCTTCCGCTTGACGAACACGATACGTCGTACTTGGCCGAATCGGCCAATATGCGGAGCTTATGCATCACCTTTTCATTCATGGGAGCTTGATTGTGCGGTTGAAAAACAAAGAATTGAAAAATTCTACTACATGTGCTGGGTACCGCTTTCGCTCCCTGTCTGAGGTAGGGTAGGAGAGGGGTTCATTGTCCATATCACCAGCTTCATACCTGTCGACAGGTTTTTATCGGACAGGTTGTTCCACCGGCAAATATCATCGACCGTACATCCGTAGCGCATGGCTATCTTGTGTAGGAAGTCGCCTTTTTGTACAGCATATTGTACGGAAGTCATCCCTTGTTGCTGTTCAGGTAAGGTGTTTTTGGTGTTTTTCCGTGTGGCCAGAATCTGATTTTCGGCCTTTAGGAAAGCGATTGCCTTATCGCGCGGCAATACTAACGTCATCGGTTGTCCCATGTATGGGATTTCGCTCAACCGGTAGCTTGGATTAAGCTGGCGAAGAATATTCTCGTCCATACCGATCTTCTGGCAAATGCTTGAAAAACTGATTTTTTGATGCACTTGCAATGTGTCGAGGTCGGCATATAATGGGTCACGCGATTCTGATGTCAGCAAATGCTTGCCGGCATTGTTGAACACATAGTTCACCGCAATGAAAGCCGGAACATAGTTCCGCATGGCTTCGGTGATGTATGGGTACAGATCCCAAAACTCCCTTTTTCCGCCACTCCGGGCGATGGCTTTTTCTAATTCGCCGGGCCCGCCGTTGTATGCGGCCAATGCCAGGCTCCAATCACCAAACGTGCGGTAAAGATATTTCAGGTAACGGCAGGCGGCATCAGTCGATTTGTATACATCGCAACGTTCATCGATATACGAAGTAACCTGCAGGTCGAACATCTGCGCAGTAGGGTAGAGGAATTGCCACAACCCGATGGCATTGGACGGCGATCGTGCCAACGGGTTAAGCCCCGACTCTACAACAGCCAAGTATTTTAATTCCAACGGCAGGTCGTAGCGTTGCAGATAATCCTCAAAAATAGGAAAGTATACTTCGGAAAGCCCCATGAACTGCTCCATCTGTGCACGGCGTTCAAGCGTAAAAATGTCAATATAACGGCGCACATATTGATTATATGACAAATCGAGCGGTGTAGCCTTGTTAAGCTCGGCAATGTGGTACTCGTACACCAGGTCGGGAAATTGAGGAAATGATGCAGTAGCATTTCCTTTGGGCGGATCGCCTGCCTTGATCGTGAAACCATTAGCAACACCAACCCATAAAACCATCATTATAAAATACTTCATTGACATCATCCGAGCGTTTTTCAGATTTCAAACCTACGTGATTTTTCTCAAAAAATGGACAACTTTTAAGAAAAGTTTATAACCGTTGGAACGTTTTTAACGTTTATAACGTTCCAACGTGTACGTATCATGCACAACGTATAAACGTTCTAACGTTATGAACGTTACAAATGCATACCGCATATGACAAAACTCATAGGTTCGTATTCGCGAAAAGTTTAATTTAGCGATTCATTTTAAATCATAAAGCTATGTACGGAAAGATGCAACAATATTTAGCCCAAGAACTTGAAAGTATCAAGGTTGCGGGTTTATACAAAAACGAACGTATCATTGTAACGCCGCAGAGTGTGGATATCCGCTTAGATAGTGGTAAGGAAGTATTGAATTTTTGTGCGAACAACTACCTTGGCCTGTCATCGCACCCGGCCATCATCAAGGCGGCCCACGAATCGCTGGATAGTCACGGGTTTGGGATGTCGTCCGTACGGTTTATCTGTGGTACACAGGATATTCACAAGGAACTGGAAGCCCGCATCGCCAAATTCTTCGGTACTGAGGATACCATTCTATATGCTGCTTGTTTTGATGCTAATGGCGGAGTTTTTGAGCCGTTGCTTTCCGAAGAAGATGCTATTATCTCCGATTCGCTCAACCACGCTTCCATTATCGACGGTGTGCGCCTCTGCAAGGCAGCCCGTTACCGTTACGCTAATGCCGATATGGCCGATTTGGAAGCACAACTGAAGGAAGCGCAAAAACACCGTTTCCGCCTCATCGTTACCGATGCTGTATTCTCAATGGACGGCAATGTAGCCCCGATGGATAAAATCTGCCAATTAGCCGAAAAATATAATGCGATGGTGATGATCGACGAATGTCACTCGGCAGGAGTGGTTGGAGCAACCGGGCGCGGGATCACTGAATTATTCAATGTTCGTGGCAAGGTGGACATTATTACCGGAACGCTGGGTAAAGCCTTGGGCGGTGGTATCGGCGGGTTCACTACGGGACGTAAGGAAATCATACAAATGCTGCGGCAACGTTCGCGTCCTTACCTGTTTTCGAACTCTATCCCGCCATCGGTAGCAGGTGCGGGTATTGCAGCCTTCGATTTGCTCGAAACGTCGACCGAGTTGCACGACAGCTTGGTGAAAAACACCAAATACTTCATGGCGGGTATGCAGCAATTGGGTTTTGATATCAAACCGAGCCAATCGGCCATTGTAGCGGTGATGCTCTACGACGCCCCGCTTTCGCAACAATTTGCGGAACGATTATTGCAGGAAGGTATTTATGTGGTCGGATTTTATTACCCGGTAGTGCCTAAGGAACAGGCGCGTATCCGGGTGCAGCTTTCGGCAGCACATACCCAGGCGCATCTCGACAAGGCGTTGGCTGCTTTTGCCAAGATCGGCAGGGATTTGAAAGTAATTAATAATTGATAATTAACAATTAATAATTAAATCAGGATATCTCGGAGGTTTTTAAAATCTCCGAGGTTAACAACCATACCATGTCCGCATTTCGTAAGATCAGTTTTATTACATGTGTTTTGCTGATAGCACTGTGTTCGTGTAATAGTTCGAAACACGCCTCCAAAAAGCGTCGTAAACAGGCCCCGTGCGATTGCCCCAAGTTTAATTACGTACCGCAAACCGATAACGTTTACAAAACGTATGCCTTCAACGTTACAAACGTTATAGACGTTATAAACGTTACAAACGTGTAAATGTCCACATTTTTATTCGACGAGATTGTATTTGGCCCAGTGCAAAGCCGGAGGTTAGGCGTATCGTTGGGTATTAACCTGTTGCCTGTAGGCTGCAAATACTGCAATTTCGATTGTATTTATTGCGAATGTGGCTGGAATGCCGACAACAAGATCAAGAAAAACGCACTCCCCACACGACAAGAGATTTATACCGCATTGGAGTGCAAGCTAACCGATATGCAACAAGCCGGTAAATTGCCTGATGCCATCACTTTTGCCGGAAACGGAGAACCGACCATTCATCCTGACTTTGCCGGAATTATTGATGAGACGGTGGCACTCCGGAACCGGTATGCGCCACTCTCCAAAATATCCGTGCTATCCAACGCTACCATGCTGCACAAGCAGAAAGTCGTTGATGCCCTAAAAAAGACGGACATGCCGATCCTGAAACTCGATTCGGCTTTCGATACTACTATTGAACTATTGAACCAGCCCGCGAAAAAGATATCTGCACTCAAGCTGATTGAGCAGTTACAATTGTTCGGCAAACAATGTATCGTTCAAACCATGTTTGTGCAAGGAACATATCGTGGTCAAACCGTTGATAACGCCACACCTGAGGAGTTGGATGCCTGGGAGCGTGCCATCCTTACCATTAGCCCGGGACAGGTGATGATCTATACCATTGCCCGCGATACGCCCACCGATACGCTTCGTAAGGTACCCGGCAAAATACTCCGGGAAATAGCCGCACGGATTGAAAAACACGGGATACCGGTGCAGGTTTCGGAATAATCAATTGTTCCCGATTATATCTTGGTACGCGAAAATCCAGCACAGTACCTTGTTTGGAGCGAACTCAAAACTATAATTCAACGATATTATTACATTTAGACAACCTTTTTCTGTAAAATTTGTTTCTATTGATATTTAATAACTTAAATAGATTCATCATGAATAAAGCAGAATTGGTAGATGCTATGGCATCATCGGCCAAGTT